>CAMYMP010000230.1 GCA_947259435.1 uncultured Woeseiaceae bacterium | reverse complement strand
CGCGTCCCGCAATGCCTTGCAAGATAGCGGCCAGCCGGAAGAAATTGAAGGCGGAGTAAAAATTACGGTTTGCAATCCCTTCAGTACGTCCTGTGCGCTCGCAGTAAAGCCTGGTATAGGTCTCTTCGTCTGGTATGCCGAGCGCGACCAGATCCTTGTCCAGAAGGCCTGTCGAACCGATACCGATCTCCGGCATCTGCCATGCCATCAGGTGATACGTGAAATCGGCGAGGGGGTGGCCGATCGTCGAGAGTTCCCAGTCGAGTACCGCGATGATCCTGGGTTCGGTGGGATGCACGATCATGTTATCGAGACGATAATCCCCGTGGACGACCGCCGCCGATTCGTCGTCCGGGATATTCTCAGGCAACCATTCGATCAGGGCATCCATTGACTTAATTCGCGCAGTCTCCGACGCACGATACTGACCCGTCCAGCGCGAAATCTGCCGCGCGAAGTAATTGCCTGGCTTGCCGTAATCGCCCAGACCGAGCGCTTCATAGTCGAAGCTGTGCAGCCTGGCGATCGTTTCGTTGATGTTGTCATACAGCGCCGCCCGGCCCGCGGCATTCGCGCCGGGTAAATCGAGATCCCAGAAAATTCGGCCATCGACGAACTCCATGATGAAAAATGTCGTGCCGATAACCCCGTCGTCTTCGCAGAGCACGTACGGTCGCGGCACTGGGAAATCGGCGGCATACAGCGCGCAAATAATGCGGTACTCGCGATCGACCGCGTGTGCAGACTTGAGCAGCTTGCCGGGCGGTTTGCGGCGTAGCACATATTGTCCCGATTCTGCTTCCAGCATGTAGGTCGGATTCGACTGACCCCCTTTGAACTGACTGACCTTGAGCGGTCCGCGAAAGCTCTCCACGTGCGAGGACATGTATGCCTCGAGTTGCGAAACATCGAACAAATGCGCCTTGCGTACGTCACGCGTGCCCGTGTTCTGTTCTTGCCGGCTGGTCAACGATATCTACCTCAGCTGCTTCTTGGCTCAACAAAAAAGTCGGGCATGGGCTGCACTGCAGGATCGACGGAATACGAGATTAGGTCAGTGACTCCTGCTGCTTCGACGACATCGTCGTCAACGCAGAAATTGCCGGTGAACTCCTGGCTCGGTTTGGTCACGATCGCGTGCGCAGCGTCCGCCATAATCTCGGGTTTGCGAGAATGACGCATCATTTCGTCTCCTCCGAGCATGTTCACGGCAGCCGTCGCAATTGCCGTTCTGGGCCAGAGCGCGTTGACAGCGATTCCCTGTTCGCGAAATTCCCCGGCCATGCCAAGCACGCACATGCTCATGCCGTATTTGGCCATCGAATAGGCGACGTGCGGCGCGAACCACTTCTCGAGCATGTTGAGTGGCGGCGACAGCGCAAGAATGTGCGGGTTTTCGGCCTTGACGAGCCAGGGAAGGCAGGTTTTGGAAACCAGAAAGGTGCCACGCGCATTCACCTGATGCATCAGGTCGAAGCGCTGCATGGTGATCTGCTCCGTACCGAGCAGTGCGATGGCACTCGCATTATTGATAACGATATCAATGCCGCCAAAGCGATCCGCGCCGCGCTCGACGGCAGAATTGACTGCATCGTCATCACGAATGTCGCACACAATTGGTAGCGCCGTGCCCCCGGCCTCCTCGACCTCGGCTGCCGCTGTGTGAATGGTACCGGGCAGCTTCGGATGCGGCTCAGCGGTTTTGGCAGCAATAATGATATTGGCGCCGTCTTGCGCCGCGCGTTTCGCGATCGCAAGGCCGATGCCGCGACTGCCGCCCGTGACAAACAACGTCTTGCCTGCAAGTGTTGACATGAGTTGTCGCTCCCAAAAACCGGACATGCATCATACCGCATGAGCGACCATTGTCAGGGAGCTACATTCTGAAAATACCGAACGGCGTTTCGTCGTCGCGCGGCCGATTCATCGCCGCCGAAATTCCGAGGGACAATATTCGACGTGTATCGACCGGGTCGATCACACCATCGTCCCATAGCCGCGCACTGGCATAGTAAGGATGCCCCTGTGCTTCGTACTTGTCTCGAATTGCAGACTCGAACTCCCCTTGCTCTTTTTCAGACCATTCGTCGCCCCGAGCCTCGAGTCCTTCGCGCTTGACCGTCGATAGGACGATGGCCGCCTGCTCACCGCCCATGACCGAGATGCGTGCGTTCGGCCACATCCAGAGCATGCGCGGGTTATAGGCACGACCGCACATGGCGTAATTGCCTGCGCCGAAAGAGCCACCAATGACGACCGTGAATTTCGGCACGGTGGCGGTTGCCACGGCGTTGACCATCTTGGCGCCTTCTTTTGCTATGCCGGCATGTTCGACCCGTTTGCCAACCATGAATCCGGTAATGTTCTGCAAGAATACGATGGGTATCCCGCGGCGATTACACAGCTGTATGAAGTGCGCGCCCTTCTGCGCTGACTCCATGAACAAAATACCGTTGTTCGCGACGATACCGACCGGAAAGCCGTCGATATGCGCAAATCCGCAAACGAGTGTCGAACCATAGAGCTTCTTGAATTCCTGAAACTCGGAACCGTCTACGAGACGAGCGACTACTTCGCGCACATCGTATGGGAAGCGGTATTCACGTGACACGATGCCGTAGATGTCGTCAGCCGGATACTCAGGGTCGGCAGCTTCTCGAATCTTCAGGTCGACGCGCTTCGACACATTGAGATTCGTGACGATTTCGCGCGCAATCGCCAGCGCATGCGTGTCATCCTCGGCCAGATAATCCGTGACTCCCGAGATTCGCGAATGCACGCTGCCTCCGCCGAGAGATTCGGCGTCAACGATCTCTCCGGTTGCCGCTTTGACCAGCGGCGGCCCGCCGAGAAAAATCGTTCCCTGATTGCGTACGATAATCGCCTCATCGCACATTGCAGGAACATAGGCACCCCCTGCCGTGCAGGACCCCATGACGACGGCGATCTGGGGAATGCCTTTTGCCGACATACGCGCCTGGTTATAGAAGATCCGGCCAAAGTGATCGCGGTCAGGAAACACCTCGTCCTGGCGCGGAAGAAATGCCCCGCCTGAATCGACGAGATAGATGCAGGGCAAATAGTTTTGTTCAGCGATCTCCTGCGCACGAAGGTGCTTCTTGACCGTGAGCGGATAGTACGTGCCGCCTTTTACCGTCGCATCGTTTGCCACGATCATGCACTCGACATCGTTGACACGGCCTATTCCGGCGATAAGGCCCGCCGCCGGCACGTCGTCATCGTACACTTGATACGCCGCCAGCCTGCCAATCTCGAGAAACGCCGAGCCGTCGTCGGTCAGCGTCTCGATTCGATCACGCGGCAACAGTTTTCCGCGCACGAGATGCCGCTCACGAGAGCGCGCCGAACCGCCGGTAACGATTTGCTCACTGACCTCGCGGAGGTTCTCGGCCAGCGCCATGTTCGCGGCCGAATTCTGCTGAAAGTCCTCCGAATCCCGATCGATCTTGGTTTCAATTACTGGCATTAAACAACTCGCGGCCTATCAACATACGCCGTATCTCGCTCGTACCTGCGCCGATCTCGTAGAGCTTGGCATCGCGAAGCAGGCGGCCAGCCGGATATTCGTTGATATAACCGTTGCCACCCAGGGCCTGAATCGCCTCGCATGCCATCCACGTCGCTTTCTCTGCAGCAATCAGAATACAGCCCGCTGCATCAAAACGGGTAGTTTGCTCGCGATCGGCAGCCTGTGCTACCGAATATACGTAGGCGCGGCAGCTGTTCATTGTCGTATACATGTCGGCGATTTTGCCCTGCATGAGCTGAAACTCTCCAATCGCCTGGCCAAACTGCTTGCGGTCATGGACATACGGCAACACGATGTCCATGCAC
>CAMYMP010000229.1 GCA_947259435.1 uncultured Woeseiaceae bacterium | reverse complement strand
CGCATGGGCCAGATCATTATCGACAAGGGCTGGGTTGCTGAGAACGATGTGCTACGGGCCCTCGGCGAACAGCTGGGCGTGCCGTTCGTGAGGGTGCGGCCTGGACTTTTCGATCCGGTGGCAGCGGCGCTTCTGGACAGCAACGTCGCGCGGCGTCTGTGCGTAATGCCACTGTTCCGCGTTCGGAGCTCCCTGTATCTCGCAACCGCAAAGCCGCAGGATATGCCGACGATCGAGGAAGTCTCTGAACGTCTGCAGTGCGTCGTTAAACCCGTGCTGGCCCGCAAGGAAGACATTCTCAAGCTGCTCAACGAGTCGGTCGATATCGACGATATGCAATTCGACATGGTGGGCGATGTCGATGAAGACTTTGCCGTCGTCGAAAATTTGCAGATCGACGATTACTCTGCGATCGACGAGGTGGCGGCCGGCAGCCCCGTCGTCAACCTCGTCAATTCAATTATTCAGCGCGCCGTCCGCGACGGCGCGAGTGACATCCACCTCGAGCCATTCCGCACGCACTCACGCATCCGCTTTCGTATCGACGGCCTGCTGTATGAATTCACGGCGCCGCGCGTCGAGCTGCATCCAGCGCTCGTATCACGACTAAAAGTCATGGCGAATCTCGATATCGCCGAGAGGCGTATGCCGCAGGATGGGCGCATCCAGGTTCAGACACAGGGCCGCTCGATTGACCTGCGATTCAGTTCCTTGCCGGGACTATACGGCGAGAAAGTCGTACTCCGTATTCTCGACAAGAACCAGGCGATCCTCGACGTCAACAAGCTCAACATGTGTGACGAGAACCTCATGATATTCAAGCAGTTGCTGGATTCCAGCCACGGCTTGATTCTCGTGACCGGACCGACGGGCAGCGGCAAGACGACCAGCCTTTACGCGGCCCTAAATCATATCAAGAGCATCGAAAAGAACCTCGTCACGATCGAAGATCCCGTGGAGTATCAGCTCGACATTATCAATCAGAACGAGGTTCGTGGCGGCATCGGTCTGACGTTCGCCAAGATCCTCAAGCATGTGCTGCGCCAGGACCCGGACATCGTCATGGTTGGCGAGATTCGTGAGCGCGAGACCGCCGAGATCGCGGTGCAGGCCGCACTCACGGGTCATCTCGTCCTCTCGACTTTGCACACCAACGATGCTGTCGGTGCAGTCACACGGCTCATCGACATGGGTGTCGAGCCTTACTTATTGTCGTCAGCACTGCTCGGCGTCGTGGGTCAGCGCCTTGTACGGACGATCTGCCCGAGCTGCCAATCTGATTTTCTTGCACCGCTCGAGATCGTCGAGCAGTTCGGCTCCGCATGGGCATCCACGAAATCTTGAAGACGGACCCGGACCTGCAAAAACTGATCATCTCGAGTCCGAGTCGCGATGAACTAAGCGACTACCTCCACGGGCGCGGCTTTCGCAATCTGTTTGAGGACGGCCTCGCCCGCGTGCTGGAGCGGCGCACGACGCTCGAGGAAGTCTCTCGCGTGACGAGCATATAGGCGGCTGAAATGGCACTGCAGATCGATACAGCTCCGGTCAAAGACCCGGTCGAGAAAAAGGTCGGCGGCGGCTTCGAATTCCAGCTTCCAGGACAGTCGCGCACGGCCGGGACGACCGACCGAATGTTCTTTACCGAGCAGCTGGCGCTGTTGCTGGAGACCGGTGAAAGCCTCTACGGCGCGCTGACGACGATCGTCAAACAGACCGAGAATCCGCATATGCGCAAGATTGTCGAGCAGGTAGCGCAGGATATCAGTGAAGGCCAGTCATTCGGTTTCGCGCTCGCGAATCACGACACCGTGTTTTCCTCCACCTATGTCAACCTGATCGGTGCGAGCGAGGCCGGTGGATTCATGCACGAGGTCTTGCTGCAATTGCTCGATATGGATAAAAAGCGCGAGGAGCTGCGCAACACGCTCATCTCCGCCGCAACCTACCCGGCTTTCCTGATTGCCTTTTCGCTGGCCGTGGTCGTTTTCGTGCTGGTCGTCGTGTTTCCCAAGTTCGGCACGTTGTTCAACTCTATTTATGACCAGCTGCCGGTAACGACGAAAGCGCTCATGTCGATCAGCGACATGCTGCGGCAATACTGGTGGCTGGTGCTCGCAGGGATCGGCGTGACAGGCGTTGCACTTCGCCAGTGGGTGACCAGCGACAGAGGCCGCGCTCGCATCGATTATCTGCAGTTGCATCTTGCAGGCATCCGCGACGTATTTATCCAAATCTACCTCGTGCAGTCTTTGCAAGTATTGAGCCTGTCCCTGGTCAACGGCGTATCGGTCATGGACAGCCTCGATGCGTGCCGCGACGTCGTGAGGAATTCGATTTTCAGAAACCTGATTTCAAATATCGCGGCAAAAGTGCAATCGGGCGCAGGCGTCGCCGCAGGATTTGCCGAGGCCGACTTCGTGCCCGACCTCGCCAAGCACATGATTGCGACAGGCGAGCAGACCGGCAACCTGGGCAAGGTTATGGGACGTATCGCCGACTATTATGAAACCCAGCTGACCAAGCAGCTCGACAGACTGTCGAAACTCGCCGAGCCGATCATGCTGCTGGTCATGGGTGTCGTCGTCGGCGTGCTCGTTAGCTCCCTGATTCTGCCGATTTTCAAGCTCTCGCACGCTGTGTCTTAGGATATTCGGGCCCTGAAAGGCGAAAAACGTGAACCGTTCGCTAAAGCCCCGGGGTACTTTGCCGATATGGTTACTGTAGTAGACACAACATTCTGTTGAAGAGGTTAATCCTATGATTTCGCTGGAAAAAAATATGGTCCAACGAGGCTTTACACTGGTTGAGTTGCTGATCGTCGTGATCATTCTGGCGATTCTTGCGGCGATCATTGTCCCGCAGTTCACGGCTGCCACGGATGATGCGACGCAGTCGGCCTATGACACGAACATAGCCAATATTCGATCTGCGATCGACTTGTACCGTCAACAGCACGGGGAATACCCGGGTGCCGTGGTCTCGACAGGCGCAGGTTGTCCTGCCGGCTCCACGAACGTGGTTGGCGCGGTCGGCGAACCGGCATTTCTCGCGCAGCTCCGGAACTACACCAACGCAGCGGGGGTAGCTTGCACGGGCACGGATACGACGTTCAGGTACGGTCCGTACCTCAAGGACGACCTGCCGGATAACCCGCTTGGAGGAGTCCCGAACAACACGGTTACCGTAGTCACGACCGGCATTCTCGGGCTGGCCAGCGCGGGCACGGACGGCTGGCGTTTCGACTCGGTCACCGGTGAATTCATCGGCGACGAATAATCTCAACCAACAATGGGGACATTCCCGATTTAGCGTACTAGTACATTAAATTAGGAATGTCCCCATTTGCGTGGAGACGGCACGATGAAGGTACGGCAGGCACAAGGCTACACCTTGATCGAAATGCTGCTCGTCATCGGGCTGCTCGGGCTGATCGCCGCGCTGGCGATTCCTGCTAACAACGGCAATGACGAAGTCCGGCTGGATCGCGCCGCGGCGGCCGTTGCGAGCGCTTTTCGCTTCGCCAGGAGCGAGGCGATTCGGACCGGCGAAGGTCACGGACTCACGGTCAGCCACGTTACGCAAACGGTGACGGTCAAAAAATACGATATCAGCGTCGTCCCGTTGATCACGCTTTCCACGCTGACGCATCCGATCAGCAAGCAACCCTATGTTTTCAACGTCAATACGAGTAGCGGCACGCAAGGTGTGACGATCAGCAACAACATTGATGTCTTCGCCTACGAAGATGCGGGTCGGCGTCGAAGCGTGATATTCGATCCCAACGGCACGCCAATATGGATGGTTGGCGCAGACCCCGTCAGGAAATTGCTCACGGACGGCACCGTTGAGCTGAGCTATGAGGGCCAGCAGCGATTTGTAAGTGTTTCGCCGATGACCGGGCGGGTAACGATCCAGTGAATCGGCCATCCTCTAACAAACGTCAGTCGGGCCTGACTTACATCGAAGTCATGATCGCGACCGTGCTGATTGCGCTCGCGTTAGTTCCGGCGATGAATGCTCTTTACACGGGCATGCACGGCAGTGATGTCTATACATCGACATCAGCAGAGCATTACACGGCGCTCGCGAAGATGGAAGAGGTCCTCGCCGAGCCGCAGTCGTCGCTAATCACGGCGGCGGCCGCCGCGGGTAACAAGAATATGCCGAGCAGTTACTCCGATGCGCCCGGGTCGCCAAACCGGTGCCTTGTCTATCTCGCACTTTATGACGCTGACAACGAGGACAGCGACGGCAACCTGTTCACCATCCAGGACAAGAATTTGGACGGCGACAACAATCCTTTTACAGGCTATACGGGCCTGCTTTGGGTGCGCGTCGACGTCGAAGGTTCGGTCACGTCGCTCGAAAGCCTCTCCGCACCGTGAGTCGCTGACGTGCCTGCCCGCCGCAACATACTCTCCGGTTTCACGCTTATTGAGCTGTTGGTCTCAGTGGCGATCGCTGCACTATTGCTGACGGCTATGTCCGGCCTGCTCAATAACGTGCTCGAGTCGCAGGACGCTGCGGGCATGCGCAACGATGCGACCCGCGACGCGCGCTTCGCGATGCAGCGCATGGTGACGGCCGTGATCGGCACCGAGCGGCTGATGCTGCCGCTGGCCGACAACCCGAACACTAACTGGCGCGAGAACGTACGCGAACAGACGGTGCCGGCATCGCCGCCCGAAGGTGACAGTACCTTGGCCACGGCTGTATTGGCGGTAACGCTGGACCCGAGTCTTGACATCGATGCCGATGGCGTCAAGGACGCCGACAATGACAAGGACGGGCGGGTGGACGAGGATCCTGGTGATGACGATAACGATGACGGCAAACCCGGCGTAAATGGAATTGACGATAATGGCGATGGCGACGTCGATGAGGGGAGCAACAACGATGACGATGAGGATGGCCAGGACAAAGAGGATCCCCTCGACGGCATCGACAACGATGCCGACGGTTCCGTTGACGAAGACCCCGACAGGGACAGTAACGGCGACGGCGCATCGGGCATCGCCGGTTTTGACGATGACGGGGATGGCAACATCGATGAAGACAACAGCCACGATGACGATGAAGATGGCACAACGGATGAGGATTGGTTCGACACCGTTGTCTTCTTCCTGAGTGGCTCAACGCTGGTGGAGCGCCGGCCGAACCTCAATCCCGGAGAC
>CAMYMP010000228.1 GCA_947259435.1 uncultured Woeseiaceae bacterium | reverse complement strand
CCGATCAGCAGTACGCGATCGTACGCAAGCTCGGCTGCGACCTTGTGCAAGGCTATTTCATCGCCAAACCCATGCCCGCAGAGCAATTTCGCGACTGGTGTGAGGGTTACGAAGATACTCAGAGCGTCAAAGTCGCGTCGAGCGTCGTCGATATCGATCGCGGCCGTGCCTGATGACTCTTACGGCGCGTGGCAAGTACCTACGCTCACGCTGGCCGAAATAACTTCTCGTTTTGCTGCGAAGAGGATATTCTCGAACAAGGAACTTCGGGAGTATATAAATGCGTGTGATTCTGGTACCGGTGGCCGATCGGCCGGCTTGTGCGATAGCGCTGCAAACGGCGTTCAATCTGGGTGAGCGAATTGGTGCAAGTGTCAGTGGCTGTCACATGCGGCCGCACCGCTATTCCAATGTGACGCTTGGTACGGCATTCGCGAACGCGGCGTGGCGAAAGCGGGATACCAAAAGGGCGCCGGGTGCCGCGAGAGCTCTTTATCAAGCCATTGCTGAGGAGCACGGATACAAGGTCTCACGACGCGCACGTCGGAAACCGAGTGCGCTGTGGGCAGAGCGGGTCGGATCGCCGGACAAGCTGATGGGTATCGTTGGCCCGGTTGCCGATATTGTTGTCGTATCGCGGCCCAAGAGTGTTGGCACCGTAGCCGATATGTTCATGCTCGCGGCATTAATCGAGTCAAAGCGACCGGTGCTGATCGTTCCCCGCTCCGTGCGAAAAGTCGTTGGCAAGCGTGTCTGTATCGCATGGAATCAAAGCGCGGATGCTGCCCGCTGCGTCACCGCGGCGATTCCCATTCTGCAGCAGGCAGATGAAGTGACGATTATCAGCTGCGGTTCCGAGGACAGGGCCGGACCGCAGTCGGCTCAGCTCGCTGCCTACCTGATGCATTGGGGCGTCAAGACGACGAGAATCAACACTCGAGGCCGCAATGTCGAGGCCGAGTTGATGGCGGCCTGTAAGGAAAAGCGCGCTGATCTTCTGCTTGGCGGTGCTTACAGCCGAAGTCGCTGGCGGGAGAAAGTATTCGGCGGCACGACCGAGTTCCTGATCCGCAAGGCCACGATAGCGATTATGCTGCTGCACGCCTGATTCCTGCCGTATTTAACAATAATCCCTAACTCGCCGCGCGCTCCTGTCAACGAGCGCGCCCGGGCGGCGTTGTACGTATTGAAGACACTACGTACGGATACAACGGAGAATCGTTATGGATATCAGGAAGACAATAGTCGCTACCGTGGTACTTCTGGTTATCGGCGGTGCCGCATTCGCGGATACGGGCGACCGAATCGAGGATCGGCTCGATAATCGCGGTGATCGCATCGAAAATCGTCTCGATAATAAGGGCGATCGTATTGACCATCGCCTCGACAAGAAGGGCGATCGTATCGATAGGCGCCTGGATCGTAAATCGGATCGTGCCGACGCAGCCGGCAGGGATCGGCTTTCGGACCGTCTGGACCGCAAAGGCGACCAGATTGACCGCCGACTCGATCGCAAGGGCGATCGCATCGACCGGCGCATGGACAAGCGCGGTCACAGGATCGACCGGCGTCACGATCGCCGCGGCAAACGCATCAACAACCGCATCTAAGATCGCTTGAGCTATGCACGGCCGGCAGCGCTTTGCGCTGCCGGCCTTTCTTTGTGTCGATCATTCTGACCAACGCGTTTCGAAGTCTGCGAACACGTGAGCATTTGCATTTTCAAATGCGTACACTAACCGCTGCCTGAAAAGCGGAGTCATGCATGAGGAAGCGCGGCTGGAATATCGATTCCCTGGTTCTCATTTTTTCCTTCATCGTTGTCGCGCAATTGCTGTCGTACGTAATCTCCCACGGAGAGTTCGAGCGCGAACCGTACGCCGATAATCCGGATCGCATGATGGTGGTTGCCGGCACCTACGCGCCGGTCGCCAGCGAACAGGAGGTCTCGCTGCCGCCCTGGCATTTCATGTTCGCAATTACCAAGGGCATGGAAGATGCCCAGGACATTATTTTCCTGATCTTTATCGTTGGCGGCGTCATTGCCGTACTGCGCAAGAGCGGGGCGATCGATGCGGCCCTGCATCACGCGGTCGCGCGACTCGGCCATAGCCCGTGGATTCTGATCGCCGGTTGCCTCGTCATGTTCAGCCTTGGCGCCTTCACGATCGGTATGGGTGAGGAGTATGTGCCGCTCGTGCCGATCATCGTCACGATGTCGCTGGCGATGCGCATGGATGCCGTCGTCGCGATGGGCATGGTCTGGATTCCCTATGGAATCGGCTGGGGGTGCGCAGGCATCAATCCATTTGGCGTGTTAATCGCACAAAACATCGCCGGAGTGCCACTAACCTCCGGTTCGGGTTTCCGGCTCGTCATGATGGTGGCATTTCTGTTGCTCGCCTTTCACCACGTGTACCGCTACGCGCGCAAGGTGCAGCGCGATCCGTCGGCCAGTCTTGTCGCCGACGTCGATTACAGCAGTGGCTTCGAGGCGCCGGAAGACATCCACTTTAGTCGTGCGCGGATTACCGTGCTTGTCGTTTTCATTCTCGGGCTTGCAGGCTTCGTGTACGGTGCCGCCAATTACCACTGGTATATTGCCGAACTGAACGCTGTGTTTCTCGGCATTGGCCTCGTGACCGCCCTGATCGTGCGTATGCCGGCCGGAGAGACGAGCAGGACATTCCTCGAAGGTGCGGCGCTAATGACGGGGCCAGCACTGATCGTCGGCTTTGCTCGGACAATCGCAATCGTCCTCCAGGACGGGCAGATTATCGACACGATCGTCTACTCGATTGCCGGTATGCTCGAGGGCATGCCCCCCGACGTATCGGCGTTCGGCATGCTCGTCGTGCAATCGGTCTGCAACTTCTTCATTCCCTCGGGCAGCGGGCAGGCTTTCGTCACGATGCCGATCATGTCACCGCTCGCAACGCTGACCGGCGTACCGCAGCAGACGGCCGTACTCGCATTTCAGTTCGGGGACGGATTCACGAACATGATCGTGCCGACGAATGCACTCGTGATGGGTGCCCTCGCGCTGGGCCGGATACCGTATACAGCCTGGCTCAGGTTTGTCGGGCCGCTGATGCTCAAGATCCTTGCGCTCGCGACCGCGTTCCTGATCCTGTCAATCCATGTTGGGGACAAGGTGGGGCTGTATTAGGCAGGCTCCCGCGCAGTCAATTGCCGGCGGCGTGCGCAGATAGTCATGCGGACAGCTTCGCCTGAACGTCGTTGACAGCCTGTTCTTTCACCGGGCCGTAACCGCGAATATCCATGTAGAGTGCGACGTCCTCGCGCAATCGATTGCGATTCTCCGGATTCAACTTCGGCAGCGCCGCCTCCAGGAGTGCTTCGAACTCGGTAATTAGTGCACGCTCCATGCGCCGCTCGGCCGTCATGCCGAATACGTCGAGCCAGGTCCCGCGAAAACGCCGCATGCCCGCGAGCATGCGAAACGCCGGCACCATCCACGCGCCAAACTCCTTCTTCAGCGGTCGGCCACGCGCATCTTTCTTGCCGTTGAGCATCGGCGGCGCCAGGTGGAAACGGATTTTCGCTTTGGCGCCGAAGTCCTTGCGCAGGGATTCGAGGAAGCCGGTTTGCGTGTGCAGTCTCGCGACTTCGTACTCATCTTTGTAACTAAGCAGCTTGAAGTAGCTCCTCGCCACGGCCTCGGCGAGCCTGTCGTTGCCAGCCTCCGTGTCGCGCACCCGCTGTACGAGTTGGACGTAGCGATCGGCAAGCGCCTGATTCTGATACCCGACGAGAAACTCGGCGCGACGTGCTATCAGATCATCCAGCGCTTCGTCCTGCGCGCCGTCGGCGCCGATCACGCCTGCGATACGCTGCGGATCTACCGCGGCAAT
>CAMYMP010000227.1 GCA_947259435.1 uncultured Woeseiaceae bacterium | reverse complement strand
GCCAGGCGCGTTACGACTATGCAAACCTGCTCCTCAAAATGCAGAAGTTCGAAAAGGCCTACGAGCAGACGCGCGTCCTCGTCGAGCGGCAGCCCGAAAACCAGGCGTACAGGTCATTGCTGGCCAACGCCACGGCCGGCATCGGGGAACACGAAAAGGCTATCGAGCTCTACGACGAGGTGCTTGCGCAAAGCCCGAATCAGGTCATGCTCTACGTCATGCGCGGTCATGCCGAAAAGACGATCGGCGACGTCGACAAAGCGATAGCTTCATATCGGAAGGCGTATCAGCTGATGCCCGCGTATGGCGATGCTTACTGGTCGCTGGCCAACATCAAGACCTATCAATTCACAGATGACGAGATCTTACAAATGGAGCGCGAGGAGGGCTCTTCCTCGATCGAAACCGACGATCGTGTTCACATGTGCTTTGCTTTGGGCAAGGCTCACGAGGATCGGGGCGATTACGAGCGCTCGTACGCATATTATTCCCGAGGTAACGAGCTGCAGCACGCGTCAATCAAACACAAGGCCACGCATCTCGCCATTCGCACGAGTGCCCAGATCGAAGTCTGCACACGCGACTTTTTCGAGCGGAAAAAGAGTGTCGGCTCTCCTGCGCCGGACCCGATTTTCATCGTCGGTCTGCCCAGAGCAGGCTCCACGCTTCTCGAGCAAATACTCGCATCGCATTCCGAAGTCGACGGCACCCTGGAACTACCGAACATCATCGCACTTGCACAGCGCCTGCGCGGTTCGCCCAACCTGATCGAGGAGCAAGGTGGCACGCCGAATTACCCGAAAATACTGACGCAGATCGACGACGACTATTTCCGCCGGTTCGGCGAGCAGTTCATCGAGGATACGCGCGTATACAGGCAGGAAGCGCCGTTTTTCATCTACAAGAATCCGAACAACTTTTTTCACATTGGCCTTATTCGACTCATTCTCCCCAATGCCAAGGTGATCGACGCACGCCGCCATCCGATGGCCTGCTGCTTCAGTGGTTTCAAGCAGCTGTTCGGCCAGGGCCAGGAGTTTTCCTACGGGCTGACGGAAATAGGCAACTACTACCGCGAGTACCTCGAGCTGATGGATCACTGGGACGAGGCATTACCGGGCTTCGTCCTTCGTATGCAACATGAAGACGTCGTTGACGACCTGGACGGCCAGGTGCGACGCATGCTCGACTTCTGCGGACTGCCGTTCGATGATGCCTGCCTGGAATTTCACAAGACCAGGCGCAGCGTCAGGACGCCGAGCTCCGAGCAGGTCAGGCAGCCGATCTACCGCTCGGGTCTTGAATACTGGCGCAACTACGAGCCCTGGCTCGGACCGCTCAAGGAGGCACTCGGTCCCGCTGTGCGTGACCGATTCGGAATTGACTAGCTTCGTGAACCAACGCGCTGTCGGCTCCTGGCAGTGATCATCTCGCACAAGCATCCGTTTATCTTCTTTGTGGTGCCCAAGACCGCGACACAGGGCTGGTCGACGACAACGGCGAACCGGCCATGGATTATGTCGGTCGGTTCGAGAACGTGCAGCAATCCTACGACGAGATCTGTGCCAGGGTCGGCATACCAGGCACGGATCTCCGGATGAAAAATCCGTCGATCCATCGACACTATGACGAATACTACAATGCGGAACTCGCGCGCGGGGTCGCGAATTACTACAGCGAAGATTTTCGTCAATTCGACTATTCGCCGGATCTGAACGCCGCGTCGAACTGATTCAGCATGTCCACGGACAATGCGGGCCGCAGGATTCTTTGCACGATGATCGGGTTGACGCCGATTTCGTTACTACAAGTAACCAGAGCGCGTGGATTTGGATGCATCCGCTGCTGCAGGGATTCGATCACCTTGCTGTAATGCGCGAGACCGGACCTCCGATAACCGAAGCGATGCCAGGTCTCGCGCCAGTCCTTGCAAAAGTCCATGAGGATGTTTTCGTAATGAGCAATCAGCTCGGCAGAATTATCTGGATTGGCGGCGAAATCATTCACGAGGTCCGAGACGAGCGCATCCAGTTCACCGGGCGCCATAACAGGCGCCGTATTGAACTGCTCCGTCTCGATTGTCACCGCCTTGCCGGTTTCGTACGGCAGCGGGCGAATGCGCCGGGCTATTTCATCGCCATCGGAAAGAGGATCCAGTGATTCCATATCGCGGACGATTCGCCAGAACCTCGAGGAACCCGCCAGGTCGATAACGAGGTGGATTCGGTCATGCTTGCCGCCGTTTACGACACGGTGTCGGCGCCATGAGTTGAAGATCCAGCATTCGCCCGGACGCATGTGGACGTTCCTGTCGGCGCAGTAAAAAATCACGTCCGGTTCGGTTATCACGGGTACATGTATGCGCACGCGGCTGTACCAGTGATAATTGAAGTCGACATGCGTGCTGACTTCGCAACCCGGCGCGAGGCGCATCAACCGCGACCTGGCGAGTACTTCATCGAAGCTCCCCATGACCTGCTGTGTATATGGGCACATTTCGAGGTGAGGCGTCATCTTCATGGCGCCATCGAACTCGTCATTGTCACCCGCATCACGTGAGATCAGTGCCACGGCAGAGTTTCCCTGCATGCGTGACGGATGCGCCATCCACGCGGTGGCCGGCAGCGCGCTGGCTTCTTCCGCCAGGCGTTCTGCGTCGAATGAGAATGGCAACCGTATGAAGGGTCTGGCGAGTTCCATGACGATCGAGCCTATTCAGGCGTGAACCGTTTGTCGGTCCGTGGCGTGTTGGTCAGCATAAATACTTCCAGCACGGTGGGACGGAAGAAACGAGCGACGTGAAACGGTAACGCAAAGACGGCCTCTCCTGCCAGAATGAGACCGAGCATGAACATAAAGCGATGAACGGTCTGGGCTCTGTCAGCCAACGATTGCTTCCTTTGGTGCGAAATTGTATGCAAAGGCTCGCTGGTCCAAAATCCGAGCCTGCCTGGAAAGTGCGCCAGCGATAATGGCCAAGCTCGATGCTACGAATCCAATTGGTGCACTTCCCGTTCTGAATCTCGATATCAGGAACAATAACCACGCAGGACGAAAAAAGTCTCTTTTTTTTAATGTGATGCGATGGATTGGTTATTGGGCACCAGTGGTCCATACTCCCGTTCATCATACAGACCGGGGTGTCGAGAATCCAAAACACCGCGCTGGCACAATCGCGCGAGATTAACCACGGCTAAATCACTCTTTTCCATCCGGAATGAATTTCTCGAAATTGAAGCACAACCCACCGTCGATCCAGCCCGCGGCCTGATGAACCAGGGTCGCGCCCGCAAGCACCGTCGCATAAATCATCGTCACATATTTCCAGCTCTGTTTCGCAAGGTGACAGCGTACACCGGCGCCGAGCACGCCTCCACCGATGACAAGTGCCTGCACCTGGGATTTCATCGACGGTTCGCCGACTCGCACTAAACGGAGTCGAGTGGAATGTATAAGAGTATTTGATAGAAACAAAGAGATACTTTATGGTTATCCGCCAACCATTCATCGCGCGCGATAGCGACTCTGCTCCCGATCATTGACGAATGCGCCAATTACCTGACTATCGAGCTGTTACCATCGTGACGCTGTGCGTCAGATTTGAACGAGAATATGGAAGCAGATTTTGAATAACGATGAAGGGTCGGAACAGATACGTTTCGATGTCGGCCACGAGATCGGCGATCACAACATCGAGGTGCTGGGGCTCGACATTCACAATCCGGTTTTCATGATATCTGCTGTCCTGGCGGTGATAGTGGTCACCGGCACCCTTCTCTTTCAGCAGCAGGCAGCCGTCTTATTCGCCGATGTCCGGGCCTGGATTACGCTGACCTTCGACTGGTTCTTTATGATCTCGGCAAACATATTCGTCGTGTTTTG
>CAMYMP010000226.1 GCA_947259435.1 uncultured Woeseiaceae bacterium | reverse complement strand
AACTTCGAAACCGGCTCCCTCCATCATCATCGCGACCAGGTTCTTGCCAATGTCGTGGATGTCGCCTTTGACGGTACCGATCACCATCTTGCCGATTGGCTCAACGCCAGTCTCAGCAAGCAGCGGACGCAGGATACCCATGCCGCCCTTCATCGCATTGGCCGCCAGCAGCACCTCGGGCACGAACAAGATGCCGTCGCGAAAATCAATGCCGACGATCTTCATGCCACCGACCAGCGCCTCGTTCAGCACTTTTTCGGCCGACCAGCCGCGCTGCAGCAATATCTCCGTTCCTTCGATGATCTCTTCCTTGAGGCCGTCGTACAGGTCGTCGTGCAGCTGCTCGATGAGCTCGTCGTCGGCCAAGTCCGCGAGAATAATGTCTTCTTCGTCGTCGGCACCGGTAGTCTGATCGTCGTCGTTACTCATGCGTCGTTACTCAGTAGTCCCTGTCTTCGAATTCCGATTTACGGCGCTCGATATAGCCCTGCAACGCCTCGTCGATGGCCGGATCCAGTGGTGGCGCTTCATAGTCCTGCAACATTTTCTTCCAGATCGCATTGGCCCGGGCCGGGGCGTCCTTGGCACCGTCCTGATCCCACTGCTCAAAGCTGTTGTTGTCGGCAATCGTCGAGGTATAAAACGCCGTTTCGAAATTAGCCTGCGTATGGGTAGCACCAAGAAAATGCGCGCCTGGCCCGACCTCGCTCAATGCGTCCATTGCCTGACCGTTTTCCGACAGGTCGATGCCTTCGAGGAGCCGCGCGATCATGCCGGCCTGATCCGCGTCCATGATGAACTTCTCGTAACCCATCGCGAGGCCGCCCTCGAGCCAGCCCGCCGTATGCAGCATGAAATTCACGCCGGCGAGCGCAGAAGTCTGCAGGGTATTGGCTGACTCGTAAGCCGCCTGCGCGTCTGGAATCTTGGAACCGCACAAACCGCCGCCGCTGCGAAACGGCAGACCGAGTCTCCGTGCAAGCTGCGCCGCCGCGTACATGATCAGGCTCGGTTCCGGTGTCCCGAAAGTCGGCGCGCCGGACTGCATCGAGACGGCGGCCGCGAACGTGCCAAAAATCACCGGAGCGCCCGGCCGGACAAGCTGGATGTAGGCGATACCCGCGAGCGCCTCAGCGAGAATTTGCGTAACGGTACCGGCCACGGTCACCGGTGACATCGCGCCGGCGATCAGAAACGGCGAAATCATCGTCGCCTGGTTGTTTTCTGCATAGACAGTCGCCGCACCCAGCATCGTGGCGTCGAACGTCAACGGCGAATTCGCGTTTATAAGGCTCGTTAGCACGGTGTTGTTCTGTAAGAAATCCTCACCAAATACGATCTTCGCCATCTCGACAGTGTCCGCGGCACGCTCTGGCGCTGTAACCGAGCCCATGAACGGCTTGTCGCTGTATTTGATGTGGCTGTAAATCATGTCGAAGTGACGCTTGTTGACCGGAACATCGACAGGCTCGCAGACGGTCCCGCCGGAGTGATGCAAGCCGGGGCTCATGTACGCGAGTTTGACGAAATTGCGAAAGTCTTCGAGTGTCGCGTAACGGCGGCCTTCGTCAAGATTGCGAATAAACGGGGGGCCATACGCGGGCACCAGCACCGTACGATCGCCGCCGATCATGACACTGCGATCCGGGTTTCGGGCGTGTTGCTTGTATTCCGCGGGCGCGGATGCCTGGATAATGGACCGGCAAAGCCCCCTGGGAAAGCGGACCCGCTCGCCGTCGATATCGGCGCCTGCGTTTTTCCAGAGCTCCAGCGCTCGCGGGAAGTCGCGAAATTCGATGCCGATTTCCTCAAGCACCGTTTCGGCGTTGTGCTCGATCAGCGCGAGGCCTTCCTCGTTCAAAACCTCAACGTACGGAATTTTACGGTCAATCCAGGTTGCCGTAGACGTCGCCGCACGCTGCCTCGCGGCGCGCTTTGCCGAACGCCCGGCACCTCGTTTTCGTCGCGGCCTATCGGTCATACCCACACTCGCTTTTGAGCTTAGTCAGGCGCACGGCACCCGCCCCTTTTTCCCAGGTAATCCAATAGTTTGCTCGATTTTCACAGCCTGCGTATGACCCGCTGCGACATTATTCTGGCTGAATACGACACGTGTGGCGCGATTCCTGCGGGCGGCACTCGCGGTCCGATGTCCGAATCAGGCAATATCATGTCGTTATTGGGTAACTATTGGATCCGTGGAGTGCTATATTCGACGTCGACTAAAAAAAACAGACTAAGTGGGGGGAATCCATGTCCGGTCACATCCAACCGACGCGTACCGCGTTGTCCCTGGCTATTGCGGCGGCTCTGCTAGGAACAGGAAGCGAGCAAGCCTACGCAGCAATTGAAGAAATCACGGTAACAGCGACCAAACGCGAGGAATCACTCCAGGACGTGCCGATTGCCGTGTCAGCGCTGACCGGGGATACCCTCGAACAATTGGGCATCACGAATTTTAGCGATTATCTGTTGGAGCTGCCCGGTGTGACCGCGGGCGGCAGCGGCCCCGGACAGAACACGATTTATATACGTGGTGTTGCGTCCACCACCCCCAACTTAACCACCGCCGGTGTTGCCGGCCTGTCACCCAACGTTGCGTTTTATTTGGACGAACAACCACTAGCGCAACCGGGTCGTAATCTCGACGTCTACGCGGCCGACCTGGCCCGAGTTGAGACATTGTCCGGTCCGCAAGGAACACTTTTCGGCGCCAGCTCACAAGCCGGTACGGTGCGATTGATTACCAACAAACCCGATTTCTCCGATACTTACGGAAGCGTTAAGTTTGGCGTCAGCCTCACGAAAGACGGCGAGATGAGTAATAACGTCACCGGCATGATCAACGTGCCCGTGTCCGATAGTTTCGCGCTGCGCGGTGTCGTCTATACCGATAACAAGGGTGGCTACATTGATAACGTTCCCGGCACGCGGGACGCGTCACAGTCTGCCCGTTTCCGCGACGAGGGCACGGTGCGCGCGAACGGCGTGCCCGTTTCGCTCCAGCGAGCGGGCTTTCAAACCGCATCGTCGATCGCGGCGGCCCTGGCTGCGGGCGATACCCTGGTTGGCGCCCGGATTGCGGATTTTTCGAATGTCACATTCCTGGAAGCGAATAATTCGGGACTTGTTGAAGATGACATCAATGAAACCACCTATTCCGGCGGGCGCCTGAGCGCGCTGTGGGATATCAACAATGACTGGAGCCTGCTGGTCGCCCACTCCCGCCAGGACATTGACTCGGAAGGTGTCTTCTTCGCCGATCCTAACCTCGGCGATCTTGAAGTTCAGCGTTTCAGCCCTGACTCCATCGAGGACAAATTCCACAACACCAACTGGACCTTGACAGCCCGACTGGGTGAGCTCGAAGTTCTCTACACCGGTGCTTTCACGGATCGCGAGACCAACCAGACGGTCGACTACACCGACTACCTGTTCGTCGGTCAGTACCTGCCGTACTACATCTGCGACTCGTCGGTGAGCTATCCGGAATATAACTACTATCGTCCCGGGTTCACGACTGGCCTGCCACAAGGTACCTGCTACGCGCCGGATCTGTTTGTCAAAGGCGAGACCAATACCAAAGTGATTACTCATGAGATCCGCCTTACGACCGATCCCGCCAGGCGTTGGCGGGTCACGGCTGGCGCCTTTTTCAGCGATCTCGAACTCGAAGAGCGCAACGACTTTACCTATCCCAGTTCCATCGATGCGTCCGTTTTTCCCGGTTTCGGCCCGCCTCTCCAGGGTTTTTCCGAGAACTTTCCGCAGACAACCGGTTTTACGTCCGATCCGGGCCCATTCCCTGACGACGTAATTTTTCGCAACGATATTCAGCGCACCGATGAGCAATTCGGCGTATTTGGCGAATTGACGTTCGATATGTCGGAC
>CAMYMP010000225.1 GCA_947259435.1 uncultured Woeseiaceae bacterium | reverse complement strand
CCCGAATCATGCTGCGCGTGGCTGAAAAGGTGCAGGGGATAGTCGACGGCGACGCCAAGCAGAGTAAATCCAAAAGCCAGCGTAATGCCGTGAACCTGGTCGAACAGCAGGCTTACGAGGGTGAGGCCGGCCAGAAAACCCGTGCCGAGCGGCACGGCGGCAAGCAGCAACAAACGCGGGCTGCGGAACACCACGAGCAGTACCAGCAGCAATGCGCTGGTAGCGAGCACGGTCCGTTTCGTGGCTTCGGCACGAATAGTCTCTTGCAGTTCGACACTGAATGCACCGACTCCCGTCACGTCGAGACTCAGCGCTGTCATTGCAGGAATTGCTGAAAATGCATTCTGCACGGCGCGCACTGCCGCGGCCTGTGCTGCGATGTCAATTGATGCGGCGCGCGTCTCGGCTATCAGAACGGCACTGCCGTCGGCGGCGAACCAGAGCTCATCGCCCATATCGGCTGGTGCGAGTCTCTCGAGTATTTCCAGCGTTACGAGAAACGGGTCGCGAGCTATGAGGTCCAGCAAAGCAGAGCCCGCGCCGAATGCGAGGTCTTGCAGCCGCGACTGAACGGCATGCTGTAGCGACGCGAGGCTGTAATCAACGTCGCGCATCAGCAGGTAGTAGCTGTTGATCGGTTCGGGCACGGCTGCGCTGTCCTCGGGCGGTTCGCCATTCAGTACCGAGACGAATGCGGGATTCGCCGACAGCGCCTGCCGGATTTGCTCGCTTGCCTCGGCAAGCTGCTCCGGCGGCGCGCCACTGACGCCGATAACGAGCAGACGAGAGCCGGGGCCTTTTCTTATCTGTTCGATAAGAATGTCGTGTTCGAGAGTGGTCTCTTGCGGCAGGAACGCGCTCAGATCAAAGCTCAGTTCGAGACGGGCCGCAAGCACGAGTACCATGAGCAACGCCGCGGTGAGCCACAAAATCGATCTCCGCCACGTTGTCGAAAGCGACACTTTCACGGTCGCGTATCGTCGCGCTGAATCTCCATCAGATGCCATTCGCCATCTTTGAGATCAATGCGAATGCTCGTTACGGACTGACTGTCTCCGCTAACCTGCAAGCCGGTGAGTCGCTTTGCAATTCTACGCGACGTCGGCGTCAACCGAACCGACCAGGACTCGGGTTTGCCGTCAAGCTCGACATCGAATGCTGATTTCAGTTTCTCGGCGTCGCCGGAGAGAATGGCTTCGATTGCGCCGAGAATGGTCTGCAGCGACCTGCTCTGTCGCAGCGGCAGTTTCCGCGTAGTGCCGTCTCTTTCAATGACGACCGCATCGGACTCGATCAGAAACGCCTCTTCGAAAGGGGTTTCGATGACCTTACGCAAGGCGCCGGCCTGCAGGTATTCGAGGTAACCCGTAAGTACCAGTGGTTCCTTGAACATCTCATTGTGTCGTTCTTCACGAAAACCGACGCGAGCCGGGGGTGAGACCATGGTGCCGTCGAGAACGGCTCCCAGATCCAGGGACCACGCAGACGGCGGTACCAACAACATGCTTCCAAGCAAGAACAGCGTGGCAAATAAGCCATGGGCATGCCTGGCCAGCATGACGAACCTAGGTGGTGCTGCCCTCATTCTCCGCCTTCCGGTTCCTTCGGGTTTTTTCAAACAGTTCGACAACCATTTTCCTGGCGAGTTTGCCGGTTTCCTGGCGCGGAAGCTCGGGAACGATGTAGAGCGGGCGTGGTAGAAACGCGGGTTCGAGGCTCCGCTTGAGTAGTTCGAGAATAGCAGACGGCGTCAGGCCAGGTGCGACAACCAGCGCCGCAAGGCGCCTGCTGGAGTCGTCTGGCACAAAGATCACACCGTCAATGACACCCGGGACCGCGTTCAGGCGATGGTTCAGGTCCGCCAGCGAAGCGCGTTTACCGGCGATATTGACCATATCCTGATGTCGGCCGAGCCAGCGAAAATGATCCCCATCGACGAGTTCCACGACATCCTGAAGGGCGACATCTTCCGGCAGGTGTGCCGCACGAATCAGCACGCCATCCTTGTCGACGTCGAGGGCAAAATCCTTTGACAGCCGCCAGAGCGATTCAGTCGCCGTGTGACGGGCTGCAAAGGTGCCGGCCTCGCTACAGCCGAATATTTCGATCACCTCTGCGGCAAACCGGTCTTCGAGTTTTTGCGCCAGCTCCGCTGTCATCGGTGCCGTAGCGCTATAGATGCTGTCAATCTTGACCTCGCCGACATTGGCACGGAGAAGCGCTTCGAGGTGCACGGGCGACGAAACCAGCGCACGTGGCTGGTCAAGCGACAGAAGAGCGTCGGCAATATCCTGCGGGAAAAACGGCGTGAGGTAACTGACCGCCACGTTGCAGAAAAGCGGCAACAGCACTGAAGTTTCGAATCCCCACATGTGCTGCGGCGGAACCGTGGCCAGCAGATGCAGCGGGCCGGTTCTGCCCTCGAGCAGCAGACCGATATTGCTCCGGGTGCTGACGCGAATCGTCTGCCAGTACTTATGATTGGGCGTCGATTCTCCTGTGCTGCCCGACGTGAACGCGATGGCGCACAACTGATCATCCGGAATATTCGGCACTGTCGAATTAATCGTGCCCTCGACGGTCAGGTTGCTATCCACACACTCGATGTTGCTGAGGCCTGCGTCACCAAACGCGTAACAGTCTCCGTATTCGTTGCTAAGGGTCTCGAGTGTCTGCCGCTGTCGATTTGGCGGCATCAGCGTACACTGCCCCGCGATCACGGCAGCGCAAAAGCCCAGAAGAAAGCTGTGGCGGTCCCCAGCCAGGTTAATGACGTACCTGTGATCCGGCAGCTTCCTTGAAAGCGCCATGGCCTGGGCAAGGAACTGATCGATTCTGACATCGCCGGCCGGACCATGAGCAATGATCTCGCTCGGCCCGCGGCTCGTAAGGGGATGCAATACTTCAGTCGTCATGCGATCGATGAACCGACCTGTCTGCGAAACCCGGCGCCGCAGGACCGCACAGTCTTGGCCGCAACTACGCCGCTTCTTGGGCGATATAAGCGCTCAGGCTGCGGAGCGAGCCAAAAACCTCCTGGATGTTGGCATCATCGGCCTTCAGCTGCACGCCGTACTTCTGAGTGATTGCCAGAGCCAGCTCCAGTGCATCGATCGAATCAAGGCCGAGACCCTCGCCAAAAAGAGGTTCTTCCGGTGCAATATCAGTCGCGGCGACGTCTTCGAGGTTCAGACACTCGACAATGAGATCTGCGACTTCTTTTTCGTGATCCGATTGCGGTTGCATTTTTTATGTTCAGTGAGCTTGTGAGCCAACAGATAGTGCATGATAATTTGTTGCACGGAATAAGCAACAGGCCGAAACAACAGATATGGTGGCTTGCAATACAACTGATGTGCTCATCATTGGCGGGGGACCTGCCGGCACGACTATTGGCAGTCTGGCGGCAGAACGCGGCTGGGACGTTACGCTGCTCGAAAAAGGCCGCCACCCGCGATTTCATATCGGCGAGTCACTGCTGCCGATGAATCTCCCGATTCTCGAGCAGCTTGGCCTGCGCGACCAGATCGAGGCAATCGGCGTGCCCAAACCAGGTGCCGACTTTACGATTGCGAACTCGGGTAACGACTACCAGACGTATCGCTTCGAAGATGCGCTCGGTGACAGCCCGGATCACGCTTTCGAAGTGCGCCGCTCGGAATTCGACGAGCTGCTGTTCGAGAGTCTGGGATACTCGATTTCTGGTAGATGCCTCGGGCCGGGACACGTTCCTGTCGAGCCGAAACGGCTGGAAAAAGAGAAATCCTAAGCACGCCAGCGCCGCGGTTTTTGCGCACTATCGTGGCGTCGAGCGCAGACCAGGCAACGACGACGGTAACATCAGCGTGTACTGGTTCGAGCATGGCTGGATCTGGATGATCCCGCTGCGTGACGACATCATGAGTATCGGCGCCGTTTGCTACCCGGAGTACATCAAGACGCGCCGCGGATCGTTGGACGATTTCCTGCTCGACACGCTGAATGGCATGGAGGAGGTCCGGGCTCGAATGCAGCGAGCCGAACCCGTCAGGGCGGCCCAGGCAACGGGTAATTACTCGTATCTGTCGCAGCGGATGGACGGTCCGGGGTACCTGATGATCGGCGACGCGTTTGCGTTCATCGATCCGGTATTCTCCAGCGGTGTCTATCTGGCCATGCGCAGCGCCGAGCGGGGGATGGACGTTGCGCAGGCCTGGCTCGAGGGCAATAAGAGACTTTATCGCAAGGCGTCTCGACATTTCCGTAAGGAAACGAGACGGGGGCTTGCCGCCTTCTCGTGGTTCATCTACCGATTTACGACGCCCGCCATGATCTACCTCTTGTCCAATCCGCGAAACAGATTGCAGGTCGTCGAAGGTGTCGTATCAATGCTTGCGGGAGACGTCTTTTCGAACAAAGCGGCTCGCCGCCGGCTGCAGGTCTTCAAGGTCATCTACGCTTTCGCCTGGCTGTTTCACTGGAAGGCGTCGCTCGAGGCCCGCAAAACACGCGGCCCGGAAATTCAGGCCCGGCTTCAGGGAAGCCCTGCTGTAAAGTGAGTAACGCACTTACCACAGCAGATCACGTGACCGGTGGCCGCATTCGTGAGCGCCCGCTGGACGTCACACTGACCCGTGATGTTATTCCGCCGACTCCTGCGCATAATCTGCTGGTCGGCTTTCATTTCGGCAAAAGTGACGAGAGCGAGCACCCGGCAATCGTCAACACCGGACTTGTGCCGATCGGTGGCAAAGATGTTTACGAATGCTGGTGGTACAACGGTGACGTCGAACTTACGACAGTCGGCAACGTACGCATTGCGGAATGCGAGGACGTCGCTGTCA
>CAMYMP010000224.1 GCA_947259435.1 uncultured Woeseiaceae bacterium | reverse complement strand
GCTCGGCATTGACTCGAGTTCCGGTCAGGGCATTGATTCGAGCTCTGTGCTCGGCATTGACTCGAGTTCCGGTCAGGGCATTGATTCGAGTTCGGTGCTCGGCATCGACTCGGGTTCCGGTCAGGGCATTGATTCGAGCTCAGTAATGCTCCTTGCCGGCCCGGTACAGTCCATCGATAGTCAGAACGGTACCTTTGTGTCTATCGGCCAGACGGTCGCAATTGCTGGTGGTGATCTGACTTCGTTGCAAGTTGGTGACTTCGTCACTGTAAAGGGTGTATTGGCCGGCGCAGGATTAATCAACGCGACTGAAGTCCTGGTTTCGCCGGAAATGTACGTGCCGGGGTCTACACAGGTGTTCGTGACGGGTATTCCGTCATCGATTGATCTTCGTTTTGGTACCGCAAGGATTGGAGAGTTGACGGTTGATTACACATCGTCGCTTGGTGGTACCGGGTTCGACGGCATCGGTGCCGCAATCACGGTCATTGGTACTCAGCCGGCGCTCGGCGGGGCCATGCTCGGTGAACGCGTCATTGATAAGACGAGCCTTTTCCTCGGAGACAAATCGCTTCGATAAACGCTAATCGGAGTGAGACAGGGACGTCCGTCTCAACGAGGTCCTACAAAGAGAAGGCCGCATTTGCGGCCTTCTTTTCATCTGGGGTTTGGGACGAGTTCTTCTCGTATCAACCATAAGGGAGATGCGAGGGTTGGAAGAAGCCACCCCCGAGCGATTAGGGGCGACCTCGGGGCTATACTAGGTTTGTTGCTCGAGTGGCGGTGTGATTGGCTTCACAAAACAATCCCCAAAAAGAAAAAAGGGCGCCAAAGGGCGCCCTCGTAAGGTCTATTTCCGGATTAAGTTAAGTTAACCACTGTTCGCGTAATCTGTGCGCAGTTTCTCGATGTAATCCTGAAACTTCGTTTGCTCGACCCGTTGTTTGATGACATCACGAACGCTTTCCAAAGTTGGCGGCTGATTCTCACGAGAGTCTTCGCGCATAATCACGTGCCAGCCAAACTGCGTCTGCACGGGCTCACTGGTGTGTGCTCCATCGCTCAGCGCCGCAACGGAATCGGAGAACGGCTTAACCATTTGTTCCGGAGAAAACCAACCGAGGTCGCCGCCGTTCGGGCCGGTAGGGCCGGTCGAATTTGCCTTGGCCAACTCTGCAAAGTCTGCCCCGTCATTTAGCTGAGCAATCAGATCCGCGGCAGCCGCCTGGGTCTCAACGAGGATATGGCGTGCTTTGAACTGCAATGGCGGCGTCAATTCTATCTGGGACTCATACTCAGAAAGTATTTCTTCATCGGTAGCAGCGTTATTGGCGAAGAAGTCCGCAGCTACGGCTTGCGCGATCACGCCGCGAGACTGAAGTTCGATTTGAGCCTGCACCGCCGGGTCGTTTGCAAGTGCCTTTGCGCCAGGTTGGGTCGTCAGCAAGTAGATATCGGTCAGTTCTGTTATTACTGAATTTCGTTCAGCGGGCGTAGCCTCTGACGCGGGCTTTTGGGTCCGGCTGGAGAGGTAAAGGTCGACGATTGTGCTATCGATGGCGACGCCGTTGACGGTCGCCACGGTTTCGGCATTTGCACCGGACGTGGACGACAGCGCCACTGCAGCAAACGCTGCAATAGCCGCGGATGTCCCAATGATTCTGGAACGAAGTGAGATTGCCATAAAAAGGTCCTCAGTTACTTAAGATCTTGGTGTAGAAGCCTGGATTAGCGCTCCGACGGTGAATATGCGTTGATTTGCAATGCGTGAATATCGCTTGCCAAAAAGTTGCCAAGCGCATGATAAACCAAACGGTGCCGTGCGACCCGACTCAGTCCGGTAAATTCCTCTGACACAATGGTCACCTCAAAGTGCCCTTTACCTTCCTTCGCGCCGGCGTGACCGGCGTGCAGATGACTCTGGTCTTTAACCAAAAGCTCATCCGGTGCCAGGGCAGCGGTCAGCATGCTCTCGATGGTTGCCACACGCTCCTGAGTCATGGCAATACGGGTTTGAATGGTTTGACCGATACGCTTCGATAAACGCCTTCCTGGACGTACGGATCTGCATCGGCCCAGCCCTTTGCCTCATTCAGAGAAGGAAAATCGACAACAACCAGGCTGCCGGAAAAACCGGCTTGCCCGGGGTCTTCAGAATCTACCGCCGGGTGTGGCCCCGCTATGAGCAGCCGACCCTGTGCGACTAGTTCCGTCAATCGGGCCAGATGTGCCGGTCGCGCCGCGGCACGGAGCCGCTGGCTGTTTTCGACATCTTCACTGAGGATTGCGTACCACATCGGCATTACTCCGATTTTTGTTCAACCGACTCGTTGTTGTTCATCGTACGCATCAGCCAGACAGTCTGGATGATCACAAACGCGAATGTCAGTCCGAGCATCCCGAACAGCTTAAATTTGACCCATGTGGACTCACTAAACGAATAAGCGACGTAAAGATTGATCCCACCCACGGCCAGGAAGAAAATCACCCAGATTAGATTGAGTCGCTGCCATTGTTCGTCCCTGAGCTTCGCTGCTTCCCCCATCATGCGCTGTACGAAAGGCTTTGCGCCGATGAATTGGCTGCCAAGAAACGCCAGGGCGATTGCCCAATTCAGAACGGTTGGCTTCCAGTACAGGAATAGCGGGTTACGGAGTAACAGGGTAGCACTGCCGAGCAGCAGTATCAGGGCCGTCGACGCGGCATAAATCTTGTTCAGTTTCTTCGTGACCAGCCACTGGACGACCATGATGATCGGCATCACAACCATCAACACCGCGGTGGCGAAATAGATGTCCTCGTAAAAGTAAGCGCCGAAGAAGATCAGTATCGGCAGATAATCGATGAATAGCTGCATGGAGCCCGCACGTTCCTCTATAAACGGAGCGGAATAATACAGTGTTTTGCAATCTTGCGTCTCGTGCTTACTCCCCTACAATCCGCGCGTGGCCAAGCTAATTGAAATCCATCCGACCGACCCGCAGCCGCGCCGCGTGGCGGCGACCGCGCAGATCATCCGCAGCGGCGGCCTGATCGCGTACCCAACCGATTCGAGCTATGCCTTCGGATGCCATATCGGCGATAAGCGGGCGATCGAACGCATTCACCGCATTCGCCGCACGGACAAGACGCATAACTTCACGCTCGTCTGTCGTGACTTGTCCGAAATCAGCACCTATGCGCGTGTCGATAACTGGGCGTACCGCCTGATCCGGTCGCTGACGCCGGGACCGTACACCTTCATTCTGCCGGCGACGCGCGGCGTGCCGAAGCGCCTGCAGAACCCCAAACGCCGCACCATCGGTCTGCGCGTTCCGGATCATCGGCTAGTACACGCCGTGCTGGATAGCCTCGGCGAGCCAATTATGAGTTCAACGCTGACATTGCCTGGCGACAGCATGCCGCTCACAGACCCGGTGGAGATCGAAGAACGTATTGGGTCTCAGATCGACGCCATCATCGACGCTGGACCGGTCGGCATCGAGCCAACCAGCGTCCTTGATCTGACCGGCGGTTCGGTCGTCGTTTTGCGACAGGGCAAAGGCGACGTGAGCGACTTTCTCTGACCGGAAACCGGACGGGGTGATAGAGTGCAGCCCAGCCGTATTTTTGCGCTAGAATGCTCGCATACCGCTGCGGAACACCAATGAAACCCGACCTCAAAGTCCTGCGCCCCGAAGACGCACCAAAGCCTCCTCAGGACGAGAAGCAAAGCCCAGCGCAGTCAGAAATGCCGTTCGCTATTGTCGACGGTGAGCCGGTCACGGCGCTACCGCAGGACCTTTATATTCCGCCATACGCGCTGCAGGTATTCCTCGAGGCATTCGAGGGACCGCTCGATCTGCTGCTGTACCTGATTCGCCGTCAGAATATCGACATTCTCGACATTCCGATTGCCGAAATCACAAAGCAATACGTGCAGTACATCGAAATGATGAGCGAACTGCAGCTGGAACTGGCGGGTGAGTATCTTCTGATGGCGGCCATGCTTGCGGAAATCAAGTCGCGCATGTTGCTACCTCGCCCGCCGTCAGAGGACGAGGACGAAGAAGATCCGCGGGCAGAGCTCGTACGCCGGTTACAGGAATATGAGCGCTTCAAGAAGGCGGCTCAGGACATCAGCGAATTGCCACGGCTCGAGAGGGACACTTTTGTTGTCGGCGTTGATGCTCCGGAACGCAAAGTCGTAGCGCAGCTGCCGGATGTTACGCTCAAAGAATTGCTGCTCGCTTTTCACGATGTGCTGAAGCGTGCGGAGATGTTCTCGAACCTGCATCTGCAGCGGGAACCGCTGTCCGTGCGGCAACGCATGTCCGAGATCCTGACCCGCATCAATGCCAGTCAGTTTAGGGCCTTCGCGGATCTGTTTGATCCGGAAGAAGGACGTATGGGAGTGGCGGTAACGTTCATCGCGATTCTCGAGCTGCTGCGGGAAACCGTAATCGAGGTTGTGCAGGCCGAGGAGTTCTCGCCTTTACAAGTTCGCGCCGCTTCCTCAGTGCGCCTCGTCGCAGACGATGGCGAGGTTAATATCGCAGATATGGACTCAGCTTAATAAAGAGATGCATTGTTGATGGAC
>CAMYMP010000223.1 GCA_947259435.1 uncultured Woeseiaceae bacterium | reverse complement strand
TAAGCCCATGAAGGTCCTGGTCATCGGCAGCGGCGGACGCGAACACGCACTGGCCTGGAAGTGCGCCCAATCGCCCGACGTTGAAAAAGTTCTTGTCGCGCCGGGTAATGCCGGGACGGCGCTGGAATCCAAAGTCCGCAACGTTGCGGTTTCATCCAATGACATCGAATCACTCGCCGCTCTCGCCCGATCCGAAGACATCGGCCTGACGATCGTCGGGCCTGAAGCGCCGCTCGTCGCCGGCATCGTCGACCGATTCAACGAACTCGAACTGCCATGCTTCGGTCCGAGCGCAGCTGCCGCGCAGCTCGAAGGCTCGAAAGCGTTCACGAAGGATTTTCTTGCCAGGCACAACATCCCGACGGCGGACTATCGAAACTTCAGCGAACTCGAGCCCGCGCTCGACTACATTCATGAACAGGGTGCGCCGATCGTCATCAAGGCCGACGGCCTTGCGGCCGGCAAAGGCGTAATCGTTGCGATGACGGTCGAAGAGGCCGAACAAGCAGCCACCGATATGTTATCCGGCGACAAGTTCGGGGACGCCGGTGCGCGCATCGTTGTCGAAGAATTTCTCGACGGCGAGGAGGCCAGTTTTATCGTGATCACGGACGGCACGAACATATTGCCGATGGCGACATCGCAGGACCACAAAGCGCGCGATGAAGGCGACGTCGGCCCGAACACGGGCGGCATGGGTGCTTACTCGCCGGCCCCGGTCGTAACCGCAGAGGTCGAGAAAAAAATCATGGAGCTCGTCATTCGCCCGACGCTCGAGGGCATGAAAGCGGACGGCAATGAGTACCTCGGCTTTCTATATGCGGGGCTCATGGTTATGGCCGACGGCACGCCGAAGGTGATCGAATTCAACTGCCGCATGGGCGACCCGGAAACCCAACCGATTATGGCGCGACTGCGGTCCGACCTCGTCGCCATCTGCAGAGCAACGCTCGACGGCACGCTCGACGATCAAAAAGCGGACTGGGATTCCCGCGCATCGCTCGGCGTCGTGATGGCGGCAGGCGGTTATCCGGAGAGCTACGCCAAGGGCAAGATCATCTCGGGGCTTGGCGATGCCGACAGTGATTCGCAAAAAGTGTTTCATGCCGGCACCGCAAGCGATAACGACGACGTCGTAACGAGCGGCGGCCGCGTGCTTTGCGTTGTCGGCCTCGGCGACACGGTCGAACAGGCGGCGGCGCAGTCTTACGACGCCGTGGCAAAGGTCAACTGGGACGACGTGTATTTCCGCAGGGACATCGGCCACCGTGCCATCGCGCGAGAAAGGGGCTAGGCCCGCCGTGCTGACAACGGCTGAAGCGCGTGATGCCATTCTGGCTGCGATGCCGGCTTTCGACACCGAGACCGTGCCCGTTGATCAGTCGACCGGTAGAATTCTGCGCCAGAGTGTCGTTGCAGAGCGCGACCAGCCGCCGTTCGATCGTGTGATGATGGACGGCATCGCGATCAGGTATGGCGACTTTGATGCAGGCACGCGGAAATTCCCGATACAGTCGACGCAGCACGCAGGAGACGAACAGCAATCCCTACGCGCAGGTAATTGCATCGAGATCATGACCGGCGCGTCGTTGCCGGATAACGCCGACTGCATCGTGCCTGTCGAACGCATCACCGTGACGAACGGAGTCGCCGAGCTCGAAGCCGGCTATGAGGCCGAGGAGCGCCAGTTCATCCACCCCCGGGCATCGGACCATGCAAAAGACACCGAGCTGCTGAAGCCGGGCACACGCATCTCGCCGATGGATATCGCAATCATCAATTCCTGCGGATTGACCGAGGTCGAGGTCACCAGATCTCTGGTCGTGCGCGTTATCTCAACGGGCAATGAGCTTGTCCCCGCGGGAGAACCAATCGAGCCGCATCAAATCCGAATGTCGAACGGCCCGGCTATCATTGCGATGCTCGGGCGACACGGTTACACCACCAGCGAACACGATCACATCAAGGATGATGTGGCATTGCTAAGGGAACGCATCGGCACCCATCTCGACGAGGCCGATGTACTCGTGCTGAGTGGAGGAGTTTCGACGGGCAAGGCCGACTACCTGCCGCAGGTGCTTGCGGATCTCGGCGTCGAAGTCGTGTTCCACAAGATCAGCCAGCGACCGGGCCGGCCCATGTGGTTCGGCATCGGACCGACCAAACAGGCAGTGTTCGCCCTGCCCGGTAACCCGGTCTCGACGCTTGTGTGCGGGCGACAGTACGTTGTGCCCGCCCTGAACGCGGCGTCGGGGCTGCGCGAGAGGCCACCCGAATTTGCAAGCCTTGCTCAGGAAGTTACGTTCAAACCGAAGCTCACCTGCTTTTTGCCGGTCAAGCTGATGTCGAGTACCGGCGGCCAGGTACTGGCGATGCCGGTGCACACCAATACGTCAGGCGACTTCACGTCGCTTTCGGGAACGGACGGATACGTCGAATTGCGATTGGAGATTACAAACTTTCCAGCCGGTACGGCGGCGCGCCTGTACCGCTGGTGATGACGCCTGTTTTCAACGTCCTCGGGAGAATCAGGTATCTTACTCCCTATATTTGAGCATCTTAGCGCCGCTTGGAGACATCCTACCTATGATTCGGCTCATGCGTTTCCCGAGTTCGGTCAATCGCGATCCTCGCATCGAAGCTTGGATGACTGAGCAGTCGGCCGAGTTGGGTGCAATCGCGAAGTACTGGTTTGATGTCATGCGCGATTGCGGAGACGATGTTCGAGAGTTACTGCATGATGGCCACCCGACTGCGTGTGTAAGTGATGCGGCATTCGCTTACGTCAACGCCTTCAAAGCTCATGTCAACGTAGGTTTCTTTGGCGGCGCCGAGATGGCTGATCCGGAGGGCTTGTTGGAAGGCACTGGCAAGTTTATGCGTCATGTGAAACTCAGGCCCGAACGTGATGTCGATGCCAAGGCTCTGGAGCAGCTAATCGAAACTGCATACGCTGACATGAAGGGGCGCCTGGCGGAGGAGTAGTTCGTGCAAACTGTCGATGCATCGTGTTCCTCCGTATCATCGAGTCGCTGTATGACAATTCGTTGAAGCGGACCTCCAAAAGCGTTACGTTTTTTTCTGTCACAAAAGCTGCGCCACCTGTCGCAGGCGCTTGACTCAGACGGTAGGCGGCGTGGAACCAAATTGGCACAATGGAGCCTAAACAAACCATGAAGATAAAACACGCCGCGCTATTGAGCACCCTAATCCTCGCGGCGACAACATTCATCGCTAATGAAAGCCGGGGTCAAGTTGATCCAGCCTGGCTGAGAAACTGGAACGAGGCTCAGGAGGACCGACCGGTAACTATGACGTCTAGTGGCAGAATTGCCGCGGAGAATGAACCCGGTATTCCCTTGATCATCCACGGACGGCTCTTCAAACCCGACGGCACATCGGCTGGTGGAGTCGTCGTTCACGCCTATCACAGAGACCATGACGGCTTCGAGTTCGGGCCCAACGATAATTCTCTCACGACCTGGGAACTCCAGGGCTGGGTGGAAACTGACGAAGAGGGGTTCTTTGAATTCCAGACTATCCGACCGGCCCCCGATCACTTGGGTAGGGAAGGATCCCATATTCACTTTACGCTTGAGTCTGTCGACTTTGGGCGTCAATGGGCTCCTAAGGTCTTCCTCTCGGATGATCCGCTCGTGACAGCGGATCAGCGACGGCGATCCAAAGAAGCACGAGAATTTGCTTGGGTCCGGGAAGTCCAAGCCGCTGATGGCGTTCAACACGTTGATGTGAGGATTCGACTCAAGGAGAAAGCCGATTTCTGAGAGTAGCCTCAATCTCGCGTTGGGCTTGCAGCTTCGGCCTTAGGTACACCGAGTACATGCAGCCAGCCGTTAACAAGATCGCCGACGATTGGGCTGACGAAGAGTTTGCCCGTCTCGCTGAAGCTGGAATCAAACAGATACTCTCGCTCCTCGAAGTGCACGAAGAATATGTTTTGAGTCTGGAGCAAGAGGCTCAACTTTCCAACGACGCCAATATTGATTTCGTTTCTTTTCCGATCCCGGACCGAGGCGTTCCATCGAACGCTCAAACCCTGGCCGACCTGAGTCGACAGATTTATCTGGATGTCGCTGGTGGCAAGAGCACTGCAATCCACTGTCGTGCAGGATCCGGCCGGTCAAGTTTAGTCGCAGCTGCCGTGCTGCTACATGCGGGCATATCTGCGGATGAAGGCTTTTCCCGAATTCAGGCAGCGAGAGGGCTCGAAGTGCCCGACACGCCTGAGCAAGCACAATGGTTACGGGACAATTCTCGAACTATGCTGGAAGCAGGTGTACCTAACAGCGCGCTTCATTAATGCCTCTTGGTATCCATCACCGGCCTTGCAGTTGCAACGGTCGCGCCAGATACTACGGCCACCAAAGCCAAGACGTTATATGTCGCTCGAGAACATGCCATGACTGGTCCCTATCGCGGTAGTTGCCTATGCGGCACCGTAAAATTCGAGATCGACGAGTTTCTTCCGCAAGCGGCACATTGCCATTGCTCCA
>CAMYMP010000222.1 GCA_947259435.1 uncultured Woeseiaceae bacterium | reverse complement strand
CTCCAGACGCTTGAGGTAGGCAAGCGGCACATCCTGTTCCATTTTTCTGCCGCGCAGCCGGATGCGCTGTCGCAAAGTTCGCATCGAGCAGCGCAAGTAGATCATCAGATCGGGCGGACGAATGGCATCCAGAATCGCACTGTAGAGTCCCTGATACGTTTCCCAGTCGCGCTTTGAGATCTTGCGCATCTGATGTAACGCAGTCGCGAAGATCTCGGCGTCCTCGAATATTGTCCGATCCAGTGCGACCACACCGGGCTGCCGGTCGAGCTCCTGATGCAGACGGAACTTGTTGCTCAGAAAGTAAAGCTGCGATTGAAACGCCCAGCCCTTCATGTCCCTGTAGAAATCGGCGAGATACGGATTTTCGTCGTTTGGCTCATAGAACGGCGTAACGCCGTAGGTTCGGCAGAGAAAATCGACAAGCGTCGACTTGCCCGAGCCCATGTTGCCCGCAATTGCGATTGAACGTTTCATCGAACGCGTACCTTACCGTATTCACGCCTGGCATCCACCTGGCGGATCACCTATGCTCCCGGGCATAGACGTTCCCCGGGAAGATATCGTGAGCCTGCCGCCCGTACTGATCTCAGAAGCCGACATTCAAAAACGTGTCAGCGAGCTTGCCGGACAAATATCCAGCGACTACAGCGACAAAGGCGACGTAGTACTCATCGGTGTGCTCAAGGGCGCGTTCATTTTTCTCGCGGACCTGTCACGGCAGATGACTGTGCCGCGCACGATTGAATTTATCGCCGTATCAAGCTACGGCAGCGGCAGTGTGCAGAGTGGCGCCGTGCGCCTCGTTATGGATGTGCGCGGCAATATCGAAGGACGGCATGTGCTCATCGTCGAAGACATCGTCGATACCGGCCATACGCTGAGCTATCTGATTCGAATTCTGAAGTCCCACGGCCCGGCGTCGATCCGCACCTGCACTCTGCTGCACAAGGCCGAACGCGTCGAGGTCGATCTGGCAATCGATTATGTCGGCTTCGGCATTGGCGACGAATGGGTCGTCGGCTACGGCCTGGATTACGCAGAGCACGACCGGACGCTGCCGTATATCGGCCACGTGAAACCCAACGATCAATGATCCGCGCAGTCTTCGGTCTCCAGTTCAATCGTTGAGTGGCCGATACCGTATTCGTCCTGCATCAGTGATTTGATCTTGCGTATCAAGGTCGTCGGATTATCAATCTCGCAATTTACCCGCACGTGCATCGTCATCATCAGATCCTGCGGCGTCAGCCCCCAGATATGCACGTGATGCACGCTGGCCACCTCGGGAACCTGCGACACGATGCTGGCCTGCATGGCCTCCGCATCGAGCCATTCGGGCGCCCCCTCGAGCAGCACATGCGCGCTGCGCTTAACGAGCGACCATGCACTTTTCAGAATCAGAATCGCAACGGCGACTGACAGTATCGGATCGATCGTCATCCAGCCCGTGAAGATGATGACGACCGCCGCAACGATCGCCGCAACCGAGCCGAGCAAATCGCCCGCGACGTGCAAGGCTGCGCCGCGAATATTCAGGTTGTCCTTGTCGCCACCGTGTAAAACCATAAAGGCAAAGATATTAACGACCAGCCCGGCCGATGCGACGACGAGCATTGTCCGCCCCATTACATCCGGCGGTGTGATGAATCGCTGCACGGCCTCGAACAGAATCCAGCCCACTATCAGCAACAGACTCAAGCCGTTGACGAAAGCGGCAAGGATCTGGAAGCGCTGGTAGCCATAAGTCAGTTTATGATCGCCGGGACGCTTGCTGACACGAAAAGCAACGGCCGCAAGTGCCAGCGCCATCGTGTCGGTCAGCATGTGGCCGGCATCGGCAAGCAATGCCAGTGACCCGGATATGATGCCGCCAATCACCTCCACGACCATGAAGGTGCCGGTCAGCACGAGGGCAGTAATGACCCGGCGCATGTTGCTGTTGTCGTGTGCGTGACTCATCGCCCGCGTACTGTACTACGGTTGCGCCACCGCTCCGAGCCTGTACATCAGAATCGCCGTACGCTTGATGGCGAGCGGCAGGGAGGTCAGGTCTACCCGTTCGTCCGGTGTATGTCCGCCATCACCGATTGCGCCGAGGCCTGCGAGTCCATCCGTGTACGGCGCAACAAATGATATGTCGGCAGCCCCGCGCTGCAACGGATCGAGTGTGCGCATCGGTCCGCGGCCAAGCGCTTCGTTGACCTCGGACAACACCTTCTCCAGCCGGCGATTGCCAATCGTCGGAGCCATTGGCGGATAGCCGTCGCGGAATTCTATTTTCGCCGACGTCTGCGGATGACTGTTGGCGACGATCGCGCGCATTTTCTCCTGAGTGCGCTCGAGCTGCTCGACCGATATCGTACGCATGCCGCCGTGCACGATGACCTTGCGGGGCACGATATTGGTCTTGCCGAATGTCGTACCGCGGTTTTGCTGCGAGTCGTATTCGACGTTGGTCCCGCCCTGAATCGTCCCGGCGTTAAAGGTCAGGAATTCGTCGCCGCGAACCTCGTTGTAGAACGCGTCGAGTATGCGTGCCGCTTCGAAGATGGCACCGGCACCGACCTCTTCGCTGAAGACTCCCGAGGAGTGCGCCTGTTTGCCGGTTACTTCGAGAGTCCAGCCACTCGAGCTGCGTCTCGAAATCGTAGACCAGTCAAAACCATCACGCGTGATGGCCGCTTCAAAACCGAACGCGACGTCGGCCCACTGCCCGGCCTCGATCAGATCTTTGCGCGATATCGACAGCGGTGCGCCCGTTTTTTCCTCATCACCCGTGTACGCAACGACGACAGGAATGTCTTCGAGCGCGCCTATTTCCCGCAGGGCCTTTAACGCGTAGACGATCACCACGTTGCCGGATTTCATGTCCTCCACCCCCGGCCCCCGGGCTATATCGCCCTCGCGCAAGAAGGACCGGAACTCATCATCCGCTTCGAAGACGGTATCCAGATGTCCGATCAGCAGAAACTTCGTACCCTTGCCGCCTTTACGACCGAACAGGTGCCCTGCCCGATTCATCCCGGGCGGCATATCGATCCACTCGGTCTCGAGCCCCAGCGCATCGAGCTCGCGCCGCATGACGCGGCCAACTTCGCGAACGCCCTCGTGACTCATTGTGCCGCTGCTTATATTCACAGTCTCGGCCAACAGCGCGATGGAGTCTTCCACGTGCGCGTCAATCCAGTCGGCCATGCGCTGTTCGTCGGGCGAAAGTTCCGCCGCTGCGATGCCTGCCGAGAAGCACATTGCAACAGCGCCAAGAAAAACGGATTGCCGAATCGTCATGCGTGGTCCTCGTCGAAATGCCGCGGCACACGAATGTGCTCGACCATGTGCTGAATGCGCTCGGGCGGCGGCGCCGTAAGATGGCTGACCGTGATCGCTACGATAAAGTTCAGGCACATGCCGACAACGCCGATGCCCTCGGGCGATATGCCGAACAGCCAGTGTTCGGCGACGTTGTCGCCCCATGGCGAGCCCGCCCATTTCAGGAACAGGCCTTTGAAGTACTCGATATAGCCGTAGGTGAACAGCAAGCCCGTCAGCATGCCGGCGATCGCGCCCTGTTTGTTGACGCGTTTGAAAAAGATGCCGAGCAGTATGACGGGGAACAGCGAGGCAGCCGCGAGTCCGAATGCGAAAGCCACGACCTGCGCAACCCAGCCCGGCGGGTCGAAGCCCAGATATCCCGCGACCATGATTGATATGTGGCACAAAAATGCCCTTGATCAGATCGTGCGACACAGCGGCTGAGATCACGAGCAGCAAACCCGCCGCTGTTGAGAGCGCGGCGGCGATACCGCCCGCTGCGACGAGTGCAATCACCCAATTCGGCAGGCCGGCGATCTCGGGATTCGCCAGGACCATGATGTCGCGATCGACGCTGAGCTCATTGCCCTGCCAGCCGTATTCGGCTGCCCGCAGTGCGAAATCCGCATTGGCGTCGTTGTAATACTGGATACGTCCGTCGCGGTTCTTGTCGTCAAAGCTGACAAGTCCCGTCTGTTCCCAGGTTTCGAACCAGTCGGGCCGATCGTCGTAGGCGAGATTGCCCGCAGCGCTGCCGATCGCGCCGGGCTGGATCGTTTCGATCAGATTGTAGCGCGCCATCGAGCCAACGGCCGGCGCCGTCGTGTAGAGAATTGCAATAAACAACAGTGCGTATCCGGCCGATAAACGCGCGTCGCGCACCTTCGGTACCGGGAAAAAACGCACGATCACGTGCGGCAAGCCCGCCGTGCCGGCCATGAGAGCCAGCGTGATGCAAAAGACGTCGATGCTGCTCTTCGTCCCCGATGTGTACTGATTGAAGCCGAGTGACGTAACGATGTCGTCGAGCTTGTCGAGCAAGGCTGTGCCGCTGCCAGCGACCTCGCTGCCGAATGCGAGCTGCGGAATCGGATTTCCCGTGATCTGAATCGCAATAAAAATCGCCGGCACCGTGTAGGCGAAAATCAGGACGCAATATTGTGCGACCTGTGTGTAAGTAATGCCCTTCATGCCGCCGAGCACCGCGTAGACGAACACGACGCCCATGCCGATCAGCAACCCGACCGTTACCTCGACCTCGAGAAAGCGGGAAAACACGATGCCGACACCCCGCATCTGGCCGGCAACGTAAGTAAATGAGATGAATATCAAACAGATAACTGCAACTATGCGCGCCGTCTTCGAGTAATAGCGCTCGGCAATAAATTCCGGCACCGTGAATTTTCCGAATTTTCTCAGATAGGGTGCAAGCAGCAATGCCAGCAGCACATAGCCACCGGTCCAGCCCATCAGGTATACGGAACCGTCGTAGCCGAGAAACGCGATCAATCCAGCCATCGAAATAAATGAGGCGGCGCTCATCCAGTCGGCCGCTGTCGCCATGCCGTTCGCGACCGGCGATACGCCCCTGCCTGCTATGTAGAAGTCACCCGTATTATGTGCGCGCGACCAGATCGCGATGCCGATGTACAGCGCAAAGCTGAGCCCTACAACGAAATACGTTAGCCCCTGAAGACTCATCCCATCTGCTCAGTCTTCGTGCACATCGAATTTCTTGTCGATGCGGTTCATGCGCCAGGCATAGAAGAAAATAAGCGCAACAAATATGTAGATAGAGCCCTGCTGTGCAAACCAGAAGCCGAGCTGGAATCCGCCGATCCTGATGCGGTTCATTTGCTCGACTAACAACACACCGAAGCCAAAGGAACAGACAAACCAGATGACGAGACAAATTCCGACGAGATTCAGATTGGCGCGCCAATAGGCCATTCGCTTGTCGAGACGCATTACACCGCCTGAGAGTCATTCTTGTTGTAGGTCACCAATCTATCAGAGCATAATCGCCACCAATAGTCCCGAGGAGCGCTATGAACCCGGCAGACGAACATCCAAAGCAATTTGTTGAGGTCCGCGGCCATCGCATGGCCTATGTCGAGATGGGTGAAGGCGATCCCATCGTATTTCAACATGGCAATCCGACTTCGTCCTATTTATGGCGAAATATCATGCCCGCGCTTGCCGAATACGGCCGCTGCATCGCCGTTGATCTGATCGGCATGGGCGACTCAGACAAGCTCGAGCCGTCGGGTCCGGAACGCTACGGCTATACCGAGCACCGTGATTTTCTGTTCGCGGCTTGGGAAGCGCTTGGCATTCGCGACAACGTAACTCTTGTTATTCACGACTGGGGATCCGCGCTCGGTTTCGATTGGGCCTGCCAGCACCCTGACAACGTACGCGGCATTGCCTACATGGAAGGCATCGTGCGGCCAGTCAGCTGGGAAGCATGGCCGGACGCCGCCAGAGACATATTCAAGGCATTTCGCTCCGAAGCTGGCGAACAGATGATTCTCGAGAAGAATCTTTTTGTCGAGCGTGTTTTACCGGGATCGATTATCCGCGAACTCAGCGCCAAAGAGATGGATGTTTACCGGCGGCCGTTCCTGCGGCCGGGCGAGGACCGGCGGCCAACGCTTAGCT
>CAMYMP010000221.1 GCA_947259435.1 uncultured Woeseiaceae bacterium | reverse complement strand
GATTCGGCTCGAGTAGTGGTTGCAGGATCAGCGTGCGCCCTGTCCCCACAACACGACCTCGACAGTCTGCAGAATAATCATGATGTCGAGAATCAGGCTGTGGTTCTTGATGTAGTAAAGATCGAACTGCAGCTTTTCCATTGCGTCTTCCTCGGTCGCGCCATACGTGTAGCGCACCTGGGCCCATCCGGTGATACCGGGTTTTACGACATGGCGCTCGGAGTAATAAGGAATACTCTCCTGTAGATCCTTTACGAACTCGGGCCGCTCGGGACGAGGCCCGACAATGCTCATTTGTCCTCTCAACACATTGAACAATTGCGGCATTTCATCGATGCGGAACTTGCGCAGGACATTGCCGACGCGCGTTATGCGGCTGTCGCCCTGCGTCGCCCACAGTGCTTCGCCTTCGGCCTCCGCATCGACGGCCATGCTGCGAAACTTGAGCACATCAAACGGGATATCACCCTGCCCGACGCGAGTCTGCCGATACAGCACCGGTGCTGACAGCCCGTCTTCGATCTTGATGGCGAGCCCGGCCAGCAGCATTAGCGGCCATCCGATCAGGATCCCAAGGCTGCTGACAATAACGTCCATGATCCGCTTGAACGTGCGGCGAAACCAGTTGGTACGAAAACCCGGCGAGAATATGAGCCAGCCCGGATTCACGAGATCCACACGTATCTTGCCGGTCTCGCGTTCGAGAAACTCGAGCAAATCAATGATATCGATGCCCCGCAGCCGCGCATCGAGCAGTTCCCGAACCGGCAGATTGCCGCGCCGGTCATCCATCGCAACAACGATTTCGTCGACATTCTTGCGCGCAGCGATCGCGGCTATGGATTCGTTATTGGTCGGAAAGACATGCGTCTCATCGACGACCTTGTCACCCGGCGCAATAATCCGGCCAACGATCCTGAATCCACGACGGTCGGCACGACGACGCAACTCGCCGATGCTCGCCGCCCGTCTGCCGGCGCCGTAGATCAACGTGCGATGGCGGAAAACATTCTCGTCTACGGTGCGTACAAAGGCATATCGGACGAGCAGCAACAAGACCAGTACGTAACCAATGGCAATGCTGGCGAGCTCGCGCGACACCATCACGGCCGGGAGCGCGTAGAAAATGACGGCAAGCGCCAGCGATGCGACTGCCAGGCCAACGAGGATGCGGACGACCGCCTCGCGGTAGTAGATTCGCTGATGAAAGCGGTACAGCCCCATCGCGATGAGACTCAGCAAAACGACGACGGCAACGATTGCAGCGCGCGGCCCCATCGGGCCGTGCGCGTTCTCACACAGCTCGACGCTGCCAAATGCAATGATGCCCGCCACGTACAACGAGGAATACGCGATCAGTGCCTCGATGCCCGCCATGAGCAACAGCGGCGTACGAATCAGGTTGTTAATTGACCAAGCGGGCATTGATTTTCAGATCTTGTTGCTCGCGGACGATGAGGATACCGACTGTTCGTTACAGTGTAATGTCTTTATCATGAAACTGCGCTAGGTAGTCGGCGAGACAATTGTTGTTTTCAAATGATCGGCCTGAGCCCGGGCGGCCGGATCACGATTATGTAACATATTGGGCCGTGTCCCAACGCCGGACTTCACATATCAAGGAACTTTTTTGATCACAATTCACCTCATAGCCGCAGCGCGGCCGAATTTTATGAAAGTTGCGCCGCTGTATCACGCGCTGAAAAAGACCGATTGGGCGACGCCTTTGCTGGTTCATACCGGCCAGCACTACGACCACAATATGTCTGACGCGATCCTGCAGGACCTCAGGGTGCCCGCACCGGATTTTCACCTGGGCGTCGGCAGTGGCTCGCATGCCGAGCAAACCGGCAACGTGATGATGGCTTACGAAAAGGTCTGCATCGAGCATCGTCCCGACTGGATCGTTGTCGTCGGTGACGTCAATTCGACGGCCGCCTGCGCGATGGTTGGCGCCAAACTCTGGATACCGGTCGTGCACCTCGAAGCCGGTTTGCGTAGCCGGGACCGCCGGATGCCCGAAGAAATCAATCGGCTCGTGACTGACGCGATTGCCGACGTGCTCTGGACTCCGTCTGAGGACGCCGACGAGAATCTCGTTGCCGAAGGGGTCAGCCCCGACAAAATCGACCTGATCGGCAACATCATGATCGACAGCTTCGAAATGTTGCGCGACACGATCGAGTCAGCGGATGCCCAACAATCGCTGGGGCTCGAGTCGGGAAACTACGCGCTCGTAACGCTACACCGGCCCTCGAACGTCGATGCCGCAGAGGCGTTGACGCCGATCGTCGACGCGCTGATCGAGGTCGCGCAGGAAATGCCGGTGGTATTCGTGGCACACCCGAGGACGATCAAAGGACTCGATACCTTCGGCCTGCACGACAAAGTTTCGAGTGCGGCCGGCATCACGCTGCTCGAGCCCCTGCCCTACGTCCAGTTCATGAACATGGTCACGGGGGCGAAACTTGTTATCACCGATTCGGGAGGCCTGCAGGAAGAGACGACCTATCTCGGCATCCCGTGCCTTACCCTGCGCGAGAATACCGAACGGCCGATCACCGTTACGTTGGGCACCAACAAGTTGAGCGACGCCCAAAACCTTGCGCAGGATCTGCAGTCTGTTGTGAGCGGAAACTGGCCGGCAGGGCAGTGTCCTCCTCTCTGGGACGGCAAGGCCGCGCAACGAGCCGTCGCGGCACTGAAACGGCGATCGGGATCGTAGCTGCGGCGCCAGCCGCGACGCGCCGCCATGCTGCAGTTCCTCGCAATCCCACCGGCCTACCGCTGGCTCATCACACTTGCGTTCGTCGCAATCGTGATTGCCTTGTCGATTACGCCGGGCAAAAGCCAGGCCGGCGACGCAATGTTCGTCTGGCTTATCGCGAATACGCCAACGCCAGTACAGAAGCTCATGCATGTAGTGTGCTATGCAGTGCTGGCCGGGCTTTGGGTGTGGACGCTCGAGGCCATCGATTCTCGTGTGCTGCGTCTGGTATTGGCCTTGCTGCTGAGCGTCAGCCTCGGCGGCGTGCTCGAGTGGTATCAGACGACGGTCCCGGGCCGCTTCGGCTCGATCGTCGATGTGTTGCTGAACGCGGCAGGCGCGATTCTCGGCCTGCTGGCCGTGCTTCTGTTTATGTAAATGGCAATCCGGGCAACGCGGCGGCCTTATGTACGCCGGTACGCGGTCGCATTCGAATTTCTTTACACCTGCGCGCTGCAAACAGCCGATCCGCGACTGAAATCCCAGGGCTATTCTGCAGGTAGCGCGCTGCGGGCCTGTCGCTTTCGGCATAAGCGTGACGCACGTCACAGTCTGCTCGCGCGCGGCGTCGGCGTCCCTTACAACCTGCCTGCCTCACCGCCGCCTGAATCTAGGAAGACCCTATTAGAGCGCAGTATTGCGGCCGTTGGCATGCGAGTTGCATTTCTAAACAGCAACTCTGGCAAAACTTTTCCTGGACGAGATTTCCATGATTAAACGAATAACGCTTGCGCACTGCATTTTACTCCTGGCCGTGTCGCTGTCTGCGAAGGCGGACCCGATCGACGTCGCCTACGAGATCGGCCCGTATTCGACCGGCGGTTATTCCGCCAGCTGGTTACACACGGCTTCGGGATGCCCAGGAACCGGCCCCGATAGCGGCGACACGCTGTACATGTGTGGCTACATCATGTCACCAATAACCGGCTCCCTGAGCGGCAATTTGGACGGTGGCGTACTTTCCATCGATGGCGGCTATCTGAATATCTTCGGCAAGGACTTCGACATCCTGAGCGGCGGCAGCCTGGGCGGCGATTTCACCAATTCCGCTGGCGATCGGCTCTGGTTCCTTGAAATCGAATGGGTCGGCACCTTCCATTTCGAAAGCATTGCCATGGGGACTGGCGGGCCAAACTATTTCGGGCCGGACA
>CAMYMP010000220.1 GCA_947259435.1 uncultured Woeseiaceae bacterium | reverse complement strand
GCAACGGCATTGAAGCCCGGTTCGGCATCGGTACCGTTTTTCGGCATCAAGCCGGCGATCGTCGATAATGACGGCCAAGTTCTCGCGGGCGCGACGGCGGGTAACCTCGTTATTACGGATAGCTGGCCGGGGCAGATGCGCACCGTTTACGGCGATCACGAGCGCTTCGTCGCCACCTATTTTTCCACGTTCGACAAGTGCTTTACGACCGGGGACGGTGTGCGCCGCGATGAGGATGGCTACTACTGGATCACGGGGCGCACCGATGACGTACTGAACGTGTCTGGCCACCGAATGGGTACCGCCGAAGTCGAGAGCGCGCTCGTGTCACATAATGTTGTGGCCGAAGCAGCCGTCGTCGGTTATCCGCATGACATTAAGGGGCAGGGCATTTATGCCTACGTTACGCTGATGGGCGGTGTCGATCCGAGCGACGAGCTCCGGGCCGAGCTGCAGACATGGGTGCGAAAGGAAATCGGGCCGATTGCCAAACCGGATCTGATTCAGTGGGCGCCAGGGCTGCCGAAGACGCGGTCGGGAAAAATCATGCGACGGATTCTGCGCAAGGTCGCGGCCGATGATTTCGCCGATCTTGGCGACACGTCGACGCTGGCCGACCCTGCGGTCGTCGATGACTTGATAGAGAATCGTCAGAATCGAAAGAATCGCGCTGCCTGACGCGGCGATCGATCAGCCTTTGGCCTGATCTGGCGGTTCTTCGGCAGGAAGATCGTCCAGGGAAATCTGGTCGAGAAAGTCTTCCTCGTCGTCGAGCATTTCAATAGCGGAGTCGATGTCCTGATCGACGACTGCGTTGTCAGACGTGTCCTCGTCGAGCATCTCGTTCAGTGAGTCGTCTTCTTGTTCCTCGACCCCGTCGGTCTTGCGCTCCGCATCGCTGAGAACGACAGTTTCGCGAAGGTGATCGTCGCCGCCACTGAGTCGCTTGTACTCGGCGATCTGCCGCTCGTATGCTTTGACGAACTCCTCGGCATACATCTGCGGGAAGCGGCCGCCGCCCTTCTCGGTCATGATCGGGTAAACTTCGTTGTACAAGTCCCAGTACTTCGACTTGTTCAGAAATCTCGTAAAGATGTTGCTGCTGATCGTCCGATCAAAGCCGTCCTGCAATTCGTCCGGATCAAAGCGATCAGCAAACTCGATAAACGCACTGTTCATTGCATCGAGAAAAGCATCCTGATGGAACAGGAGGTCGCGACATACTTCCCGCACAGCGTCCCGCGGCCCAAGATACTCACCCTCTTTGCCGACGAGCAGCTGTTTGATGGAATCTTTCGAATTCGCCGAAAGTTTCAGGGGGTTGTTATGCCGTGGCAATACGGTTGTCTGATCGAGACGAAACGCATTCTTGAGATTGGCGCGGCTGGCGAGCAGCTGTGAAACGCCTTCAACGAACTCGCGCAGGACCTCGCCGGCGTTCTGCATGACCGCACCGAGATCCACCGTCGGGTGCAACTCGGAGCGGCTGATGCCCAGACCATCCAGAAACGAGTCGAGCAAGTCGGTAGCGACCAAATCCGATTCGACCAGTGCCTTGGGCGTACTATGTTTGGGTGTGTCAAACTGCTTCGCCGCTTGCCTGACGGCAGACTCTGCAACACCGGTTTCCACGGCCTCGCCAAACAGCGCAGATTGAAATTCGTCGTCGCCGGTCAGTGCGTCCTCATCGAGCAGCTGCACGCCGGTCTTTAGCGATTCTTCCGGGACCAGCGATGAACTGTGGCCGGCAACGGCAGAGTCCGGCTCCTCGTCCAGCGGCATCACGAGGCTCTCGCCCTTGTCGATCGTAACTTTCATCTCGAAGTTGCCGAAACGCACCATGTCGCCATTGAACAGACGCCGCGGATTGCCCTTACCGATGGGCTCGCAGTCACCGTTGATATAGACGCCATTGGTGCTCGTATCGAGCAGATAGTAGATACCACCTTTGCAATCGATCGTGGCGTGGCGCCCGGATATGAAGCGGTCCGGATCCGGCAGGATCCAGTCGTTCTGCAGAGAGCGGCCGATCGAGCCGCCTTTCTCGGTGAATACGCGCACCGCGTCCTCGCCGACGATGTCGCGATGCTCTGAGATGATTTCCAGCTTGCAGGTCATGACAAACGAATAGTGCAAACAATCAAAGGCCTACGCTGCCAAGCAGTTCACATAAATCAACTTCGTCTGAGATACACTGAGATCAATATATGTGACCATAGGACCATATATGATTCACACCATCGTTCGCATATTTTGGGTAAACTACGCGCCCCTCGACACCCAATGCATAGCATGAGTAAGAAGAAACTTTTCCGCGTGGTCTTCATGAGCCAGGGTCAGGTCTACGAAATCTACGCCCGTGAGGTTGGGCACGGGGCGATGTTCGGTTTCATCGAGATCGAACAACTTGTCTTTGGCGAACGCACGACCTTGGTTGTCGATCCGTCCGAGGAAAAGATCAAGTCCGAGTTTGAGCATGTGACGCGAACGTACCTTCCCATGCACTCGATCATTCGCATCGACGAGGTCGAGAAGCACGGCACGAGCAAGATTTCGAAGCTCGAAGGCAACGTGACGCAGTTTCCTATGCCGATATACACGCCCGGAGATGGCAGCAAGTCATAGTCTCGGATATCATCGCCTTTTCCAATTAGCCCCTCGCGCAAGGTCGAAATCGCTTGTCGACACCTGCAACCGATCTGGACACTCAGACTCGCATCGACATGCTGGAGCTGCCCGGGCAGTCAGCCCTGTCCGACTTTCGTCTGGAGAAGTTGCTCGGTGCGCTGCAGCGGCAGGATCGCCGCGTTAAATCGCTGGCTGCGCGCTACACCTATTTCATAGCGTTGAGCGCGCCGCTGTCTGCCGAAAACAAAAAGCGTCTCAATGCTCTGCTGTTGTCGGGAGAAAAGCCCTATTCGCTCGGCAAGGGCGCGCAAAAAATTTACGTTGTGCCACGCCCTGGCACGATCTCGCCGTGGTCGAGCAAAGCGACCGACATAGCGCTGGCCTGCGATATTGATGTTGAGCGAATCGAGCGTGGCGTTTGCTACGGCGTGCAGTTCAAGGGCAAGGTCAGTAACGATGACATGCACGTGCTGGGTATACTGCTGTTCGATCGTATGACAGAGGCTTTGCTGGATAGCGGAGAACAGGCTCGTGCGCTGTTCGAAGTGCACCGGCCGGCGCCTCTGGCAACCGTTCCGCTGCGCGAGTATGGACGCGAAGCGCTGGCCAAGGCCAACGCGGAACTTGGCCTGGCTCTGTCCGATCAGGAAATCGATTACCTGGTCGAGGGTTACGCTGAGCTTGCACGCGATCCGACCGATGCCGAGCTGATGATGTTTGCGCAGGCCAATTCCGAGCACTGCCGGCACAAGATATTCAATGCGAACTGGGTCATCGACGGCGAAGCGAGGGATGAGCGTCTCTTCGGGATGATCAAATCGACAACCAAGGCCAGTCCCGACGGCGTCATCTCGGCTTACTCGGATAATGCGGCGGTAATCGAAGGTTGGCGGGGACCGCGGTTGATGCCCGCGCCGGACAGCCGTGAGTATCAATACAGTGACGAGCCAGTTCACATTCTCATGAAGGTGGAGACGCACAATCATCCGACGGCGATTTCTCCTTTTCCCGGCGCCGCGACGGGCTCCGGTGGAGAAATTCGTGATGAGGGCGCGACAGGGCTCGGTGCGAAACCCAAAGCCGGCATTACCGGGTTCACAGTGTCACATCTGCGGATTCCAGGCTTTGAGCAGCCCTGGGAGATGGAATTTCCGCATCCGGACCGTATGGCGACGCCCCTCGAGATCATGATCGAGGGGCCGATCGGTGGCGCCGCGTTCAACAACGAATTTGGCCGGCCGAACCTGCTCGGATACTTCCGCACTTGTGAGATGTCTTTGCCCGGATTGGGT
>CAMYMP010000219.1 GCA_947259435.1 uncultured Woeseiaceae bacterium | reverse complement strand
TGCAGGAGATTGCGAAGAAACAGCAAAAGGAAATGCAGGCATTTCAGCAGAACGCTATGGTGCAGATGATGAAACTTGCGCAATACCCGGTACTGCAGGAAGCATGGATGAGTGCAATGGAGAACACGCGGTAAAGATCCTCGTTGTGTTTATCGACAGCCATCACGAAACTCAGGGACGGGCACCTGATTGAAAACGCTAGTCATTACGCTCGTGACAATGTTGTTTGTAGCGTCTTTCGGCGCGGCCGTCGCCGAGGACGATGCAGCGAATGCCGCAGTCGGCACAGGCACATTAGTCGTGCATGTCAACGGTCTGACATCCAGCGAGGGCAGTTTGCGTTTTGTCATGTTCGATTCCGAAGAGAACTTCCTGCGGAACGCTGTTCGCTCAGAGATTATTGAAATCGAGGAGCAACAAGGCACGTGGTCCGTCGAGGAGCTTCCTTACGGCGTGTATGCAGTACTTGTGCATCACGACGTTGACGGCAGCGGTGCGATGGAGCGGCACTGGTACGGTAAGCCCAAAGAGCCGACGGGTACATCCAATGACGCGCCAGCCAGGTTCGGTCCGCCCAAGTTCAAGAAGGCAAAGTTCGCGTTTGACTCACCGGCACTAACGCTTGAGATTTCGGTCAAGTAAATTCACGTTGCCGCGGCGGTGTCGCTGGCTCGATACTGTGGCACCATGAAAGCCAGCACGTTACGCATCGGTCATCGCTACCGGCCCAATCGTCTGGCGCCGGCGTATGACGCCGTCGTCATCGGTTCCGGCATGGGCGGCCTCACGACGGCCGCGTTCCTGAGCGAACTCGGCCAGAAGGTGTGTGTGCTCGAGCAGCACTATACGGCGGGTGGCTACACGCATTCCTACGAGCGCAACGGCTACGAGTGGGACCCGGGCGTGCATTACATCGGCGATGTCGGCGCCAAGACGCGTAACTGGCGCATGTTCAATTTCCTCTCCGAGGGCAGGCTCAAGTGGGCGCCGATGGCCGAAGAGTACGACCGCTTCTACGTGGGCGACAAAGTGTTCAATGCGGTCGCCGGAAAAAAGGGCTTTCGCGATAATCTTCTGCGGCAGTTCCCAAATGAAAAGCAGGCGATAGACCGCTACCTGGAACTCCTGGTCAAGGCCGGCAGCGCGATGTCTGCCTTTGGCATTGGGCGCGTTCTGCGTCCCTGGCAGCGCTTTCTTGCGGCGCCGTTTCTCAGATGGCGGGCCCCCAAGTGGCTGTATCGCAATACCTACGATGTTTTGAGCGAACTCACCGACGACCAGGACCTGATTGCGGTCCTGTGCGGGCAGTGGGGCGACATGGGACTGCCGCCGAAGCGATCGGCGTTCATGATGCACGCAATGATCGCGCGTCATTACCTGCATGGTGGTTTCTATCCGGTCGGCGGCAGCTGGCAAATTGCGCAGAGCATCATCCCCAAAATCCAGAAAACGGGTGGCGAGGTATTCACCTACGCCCGCGTAAAAGAGATTCTCATAGACGATGGCAGGGTGACAGGCGTCGAGATGGCCGACGGTCACCGCATCGATTGTTCGTGCGTAATCTCGTCAGCGGGCGTCGCCAATACGTTCGAACAATTGCTGCCCGACGACGTGGCGACGAATTCCGGCTACAAGGAGCTGTTGCAGCGCGTGCAGCCGAGCTTTGCACACCTTGGCGTTTACATCGGGCTCAAGCACACGGCGGAGGAGCTCGGCATACCGAAGACTAACTTCTGGATCTATCCGAGCAATGATTATGATGCGGCGGTCGAAAAGTTTATTGATGAAGAGGACGCGGAGTTCCCGGTTGTCTACATCTCGTTCCCGTCCGCCAAGGATCCCGACTACCTCAATCGTCATCCGGGAACGGCAACCATCGAGATCGTGGCGCCCGCGCCGTACGCATGGTTCGAAAAGTGGGAAGGCAGCACCTGGGGCAAGCGCGGCGAGAGTTACGAGGCATTCAAGAACAAACTCGGCGAGCAGTTGATGGAATACCTGTACGACAAACTTCCCCAGCTAAAGGGCAAGGTCGACTACTACGAGGTCTCGACGCCACAATCAACAAACTGGTTCGCGGGCTACCAGCGCGGTGAGCTGTATGGCATCGACCACACGGCGGAACGGCTTCAACAGCACTGGCTCGGACCGCGTACCCGCATACCGGGACTGTGGCTCACCGGGCAGGACACACTTACCTGCGGCGTAACGGGCGCCATGATGTCAGGAATGCTGACAACAATGGCGATGGTTGGCATGCGCAAGATGGGACCCGTGATGAAAAAGGTCTACGGATAGTAGCGGCGACCGTACGAGCCCGCGAACCAGCGGGCTACGGTATGGATCCAGCGGTTTTTCGGATTTTTCCAGCTATCGGCGATCACGATTCGTACATCGCTCCTTCGCTCTGCGAGCACGCGTTCATTGGCTGGCGGAAAAAGATGCTGGTGGCTCCAGTCCAGCGTGGCGCGGTCCGGTTCGCTGAACAGGTCTTCAGGGATCGGTAGCTCGGCCCATTTCGCAATGTCGTCAATCGCTTCAACCGGAGCCTGAGTGAGGTCTTCGTATCGCAGTGTGAAAAACCGGCTTCCCAAGCCTGGTTTCCATGCCTCCAATCTGCGCTGGCGGACGAGCCAGTCGCGAGCGTTTTTGCACGTCGCGGAGAAGCTCTTCTTTTTTTTGTGCCAGCTGCAGGCAACTGCGCGAGGGTCGCGGACAAGATTCAGGAGGTAGAGGTCCACATCGGGTAACAGGCTAAGTGCCAAAGCCACTTCGGGCGCTTTTGAAGTATCGACAAACGTCGACGCTCCCGTGACGTCAGCGATTCGAGTCAGGACATCCTGCATCGCATCCAGGAAGCCCGAATGACGCTGCCGCAAGCCGGCTTGCACCGACGCGTCGGCCCAGTCGGACTGCCCGGCGGCGTCCTTGAGGAACGCCTTTGCAAGACCGTGCATTGCCGCTATTTGGGGCCGGCCGGGCGCGGCGTGGCTCTGGGCGACAACGTGACGGTAGACAGGGCAGGACTGAAGGTTCTGGCTGCAGCTGCAGTCGGCGTTGGTCTCGAAAGCCCTCCAAAGATGGCGTAGCTGCCCCAAATTGAAGACCTGCTTGTCTTGCGACAACAGCAGCGACAGCAGCGTGCTTCCTGAGCGACCGGACCCACTGATTGCGACGACCTTCATGAACTCGGAATGCTCGTATTTACCACTAGTTTGACGGCCAATTATCCATATACTGCATAGGGTCGCAAAACGAGCCGATAATTTCTTTCATGCAACCCGAAAACGACGTCAAGGCTGCTGCGCCGATCTTCCTGATCTGCTCTGAGCGCTCGGGCTCGAACCTTATCAGTTCTATTGTGGGGGAGCACCCCGAGGTCTATGCGCATCCGCCTTACCACCTTGGCCGTGACCTGCTACTACGGCTGCATGAGGTTGCCGCAGGGGAAAGCTCCTCCGAAGCGCTGCAGGTTCTCCGGGACAATGCGCTGGACAAGGTCAGAAAGTACCGCAGCGATGAAGAAGCGTCGCGGTTGGCGGATTGGTTCAACCAGCAGACCGAATTATCGCCGCATGATGTGGCGCGTTTCGTTTTTCAGGAAATGCCGCTCGAGGCACGCGGCAAGCACGCTTTTATAAAAGAGAATAATGCTCACCAGCTATTGTTTTTCCTGGTCGATTGCTTCCCCGATGCGAAGTTTATTTTTCAGGTCCGCGATCCGCGGGATTTCCTGTTGTCGGCGGTCGCGCGGCGCAAGCGGTGGCTTGGCAACAAGTTCGGTTCTGTGCGCAATGCGCTCAACGTCTGGCGGGAGGACCAGCTCGGCGGGCTGACGGCCTACGGCTTGCTCGGGCCCGAACGAGTATTTCTGCAACGCTACGAGGATCTGGTCGGTCGTTTTGAAGAGACGGTGACCGAGCTATGCAGATTCCTCGGTCTTAGCTTCGATGAACGCATGCACAGGTTTCACGAGGCCGACAGTGCGCAGCGGCTCGCCGTCAAAGGCGGCCCGAGAGAGAATCTGGCCAAGCCGCTGATGACCGGGAACTTTCGCAAGTACCGCAAAGGATTGTCGAGAGGACAGATCAAAATGGTCGAAGCCTACGTTGGCGACCTGATGGACCGCTTCGGCTATCCGCGGGAATACACGGGGTTGGCCAAGCCCGGATTCTTCAGCGCCTTGCGGCCGCAGCTCACCGAACCGCTGGAACGATTCATTAACGGCGATATGCAGCCGCAGTACAAGTTCGGGAACAGGCGGCTGAAAAAGCAACTCGACGCGCACGTAGCGCCACTTTGCCCGCCGCTTTGGGATGGAAAGGGCGACAGCGGCAGTTGATACGATGACCGCGACTTCTTTATATCGAGCCGGTAATCGCATCCTCGAGATTGCACGCAGCGATCCGCAGCGGCCCGCACTTGTCATCGATGGCGAGTCATGGAGCTACGCAGAGCTCGTCACTGCCGCGCAGCAGATTGCCCGTGAATTCTCCGGGACCGCAGGACACGAGCAACAGCCGATTACGGCCGTCATGGCGCAGCGGCACATTTCGTCGTACGCCGGTATTCTGGCCGCGCGTTTCTCGGGCCACGCTTACGTCCCGCTGAACGTCAATCACCCGTGCAAGCGCAACGCGACGATCCTGCGTAATTCTGGCGCGCAGCGAGTCGTCTGTGGCGATCATGCGGCGCCGGCCCTGCAGGAGATTCTCGCTGCGGCATCTCTGGATGCAGGCACAACGGCGATTATTGACTGCCGCGATGCCAAGGCCGGTTATCAACTGGACGCTGCAGCCGAATTCTCGCAATGGCGCAAGGATCGGGAACAATCGATTTCCGATCTCGCCTACATCTTATTCACGTCGGGCAGCACCGGCGATCCAAAGGGCGTCCCGATCCGCAACAGCGAGCTGGAAAGCTACCTGAGGGCGGTCGGGCCGATCGTCGACGTTCAGGCTGATGATCGATTTTCGCAGACCTTTGATCTGACCTTCGACCTGTCGGTTCACGATCTCTTTGTCTGCTGGGAGAACGGCGCCACGCTGGTGGTGCCTTCAGAAAAAGAGCTGCGCATGCCGTCAGGGTATATACGTGAGCACGGGATTAGCTGCTGGTTCTCGGTACCGTCGCTTGCGTATCAGATACGGCTGCAGGAGGACCTGACCTGCTGGTTCTCGGTACCGTCGCTTGCGTATCAGATACGGCTGCAGGAGGACCTGACGCCCGGGGCGTTTCCAAGCCTGCGCCTGAGCCTTTTCTGCGGGGAGGCGCTGCCCACTGTCGTCGCGACCGAGTGGGCGCTCGCAGCACCGAATTCCCGCGTCGAAAACTGGTACGGGCCGACCGAGGCGACCATCGCCTGTTCGCGCTATGTCGTATCCGACGTGGCCATCGACGATGACACGGTTCCGATCGGCACGCCATTTTCCGAAATGGAACTTCTGGTACTCGATGAAGAACTCTCGCCGTGCCTCCCAGGCGTCGCGGGCGAGCTGTTCTTGTCGGGTGCGCAGGTAGCGTCCGGCTATTTGAACGATCCGAAGAAGACGCAAGCGAGTTTTCTCACGTTGCCGGCCGGCGACAAGCTCGCCTATCGCACAGGCGATCGCGCCGCACTTGGCGCGGATGGCAACGTCCGCTTCCTCGGTCGCGTCGACAACCAGGTCAAAGTTCGCGGCTACCGCATCGAACTGGGCGAGATCGAAGCAGCGCTGCGTGCCGCCTCGTCGGGGATGAACTCGGTCGCGTTGGCGTGGCCGGGTGGTGCCGAGATCGCGACGTCGATCGTCGCCGCATTGGAAACCGATGCGGCAGATATCCCTGACATACAAAGGCAGGTCAGCGCGGTGCTTCCCGACTATATGGTGCCGTCCATGATTTTCTGCGTGCCCGAGTTTCCCAAGAATGCCAGCGGCAAGGTGGATCGCAGAGCGCTGAGCGAAGTGCTCGTGCAAAAAGCCAGGGCCGACAGCGAGGCCGACGGACCGAAGTTGTCGGAAGAGGCCGAAATTCTGCTGCAAGCAATACTCACGCATGCGCCGCTATTGAGCCGTAAGAATATTCTTGGCGCCAAAAATCTCTTCGACGCTGGCATGGATTCGTTGGCCTTCATTGGCGTGACGACGGAGATCGAACATAAATTCGGGATGTCACTCGACCAGGACACCGTAATTCAGTTGTCAGAAATGTCCTTCGATGACATCGTCAAAGAGGCGCGTGGCGACACGCAGCGTCTCGCAGCCGGTCAGCGCGATGTGGGCAAACTCTCGATGTTTGATCGCGTGCGACAGCTCCTGGGAATACCGCGAATCATCAAGAAGCCGCGGGCCAATCGGGCGCTGCAGTTCATCGAGCGCTTTCCGGGTTATCTGGCGGAGCATGGCGCCCCCGATGTTCTCGCGGTCGGATCGTCAGGCATTTTTCGCGCGTTCTGTCCGACCGAGTTCGAAACAGCTGCCGCGGAGTGCGGGGTTGACGTGCAGACGCTCAATGCCGGATTTCCCGCTGTCAATGCGTCCGGCATGCACATGATGTGCGAATTTATCAAGCGGCAGTGCATTGCGGCCAATGTGCGCGTGCCGTTGATAATTTACGAGTTCGATCCG
>CAMYMP010000218.1 GCA_947259435.1 uncultured Woeseiaceae bacterium | reverse complement strand
TACCGGACCTGAAAGTTGCCGCGCGAACGTCGAGCTTCGCATTCAAGGGCAAGAACATCAGCGTGCAGGAAATTGCCGCCGCACTCGAGGTCGCCAATATCCTGGAAGGTAGCGTACAGCGGGTCGGCGATCGAGTACGCATTACAGCGCAGCTCATTCGGGCGTCCGACGGCTTTCACATCTGGTCATCGAGTTACGATCGCACGCTCGACGACATTTTCGGTGTGCAGGACGAGATCGCCGAGAAAGTCGGTTATGCACTGTCCGACTCACTGCTCGGCGCGGCTGGAGGCGGCAAGGTGGCCGGTGTCGACACGACGGATACGGACGCTTACGATCTTTACCTGCAGGCACGACGAGAGCACGTAACTTACTCTTACGGCGGTCTGCAGGCATCCGAAGATTTGCTCAAGGGCGCATTAGCGATTGACCCCGGATTTCTGAGCGCAAAAATCGAACTCGCAAGTAATTACATTCATCAGATGGAGACCGGGCTGATGCATGATCACGATGCGCTTCCGCAAGTAATCGCGCTTACTGATCAGGTGCTCGCGGTCCGTCCTGACAATGTTGTGGCAAGAGCGAGCAATTTGTACGCCAAAGCGATGATGCTAGTCCAAGAGGGTAACCCGGAGGCGTTGCTGGATGCGGCGCGGCAGCTGGAAGTCATCGCCGACGAAGCACCCGAAGAGCTACAGCCCCGCTTGCTGCTGGTCCGCACGTATCAGTGGATGCAGGAACTCGACAAGTCATTGCCAATATTGCTCGACGCGCAGAAGCGCGATCCGTTTAATCCGCAGATTCTCTACGAGCTCGGCACGCTGTATGTACGGCTCGAAGATTGGGAAAACGCGCGCCTCTCGCTGGAAAAATCACTGCAGATCGAGCCAGCGCAGCCGAATGCCTACGTCTACCTTGGTAATGCAAGCTTGCAGTCGGGGGACGGCGTCGGTTTCGTGCAGAATTTCCTTCGGGCGCTCGAGATCGATCCCAAGGACCATGAACTTCCTGGTGCGCTTGCCGGGTTTCTGTATGAACTCAAATTGTTCGAAGCCGGTGATGACTTTCGCGACCGCGTGATGGCAATCGCGCCGACGAGCGAGGTGGCCTACCGTATTGAATTGTTGCGCTCGATCGCTAGTGGTGACGAGGAGGCTAGCGTCGCTAGTGCACGTCGCGCTGTCGAAGACGATATTGACGATCGTCGGTTTGCGTACGGCGGAGCGGTGCAGCATTTGCTGAGAGTTGCGGCCCGTCGTGGCACGGTCAGCGAGGAAGCGGCCTATCTGGAAGAACAGGCGCCGGGCATTCTCGAATTCGAGGCAGAGTCTGTGCCGCTTAAGTATCGCAACGCGCAATACAACGCTTTTGATGCCTGGTATGTGTCGCTACCGAGAGAAGAGTTGTTACGCCGACTCGATCTGATGTTGGCAATAGCGTCGTCTTTCGGCTTCGATGTTGAACAGGACCCCGATGCCCATCTCAATATTCTCGCGATGCGAGGCGAAACGGCCAAAGCAATCGAGATCGCGTTGGAAGAAGTATTGCCTCGTCCGGTCACGCTAAACCTCAATTGGCGACAAACGTTCAGCCAGGCGCAGTACGCCGATATCGTGACTGATCCGCGCGTACAAGCTGCCATGCAGCGCTGGGAGGACGAAGAGGCCGCGCTGCGCGGTCAGGTGCAAACCTATCTCGCCGAGCTGCACGTGGCGACCTGAAGTTACCGATTGCGTGATCGTCAGACGGTAATCATCTGACAGGATGATTTAATCCGATTCGATTTTGACCCAGTCGACCATGTCATCGGAACGCAATTTCACCTCGACCTTGCGTCCGACGCTGCAGTCTTGAAGCGTAGCGGACTGATTCGAGCGCTTGTATTTTGTGCGATCCAGGAAGTATCGGGTGGACTCGATCATCCTAACGGTCTTGGTTCCCACAGAATCTCGGACTTCCATACTGTGTGTTTCGTAATCGACCCCGGTAATTTCGCCGATGACCGTATCTTTATCGGCAACGCCGGGAGACTTGCCGATTGGAATATACCGCTCTGTCGCTTGCTGCGCCTGAACACTTCCAGATAAGACGAGTAGGCAAGTCAAAAAGAAGCAGTCTCTCAAAAATCGATTGCTCATGATTCAACCATCCGTTCTTTTGCCATAGCAAGTTGGACCCGGGCATCATCCACAAGTTGCCGGCGCCGCCTATTGTCGTAACCCAATGATTCGTCAGCGAGCGCATGTGCCTTGCGAAGATGTGAGACCGCCCCGGGGTGCAGTCCGGCACCAGAGAGGACGTCGATGCTATCCTCGATTTCAAAACCGGCCCGCCTGATCAGTGTCATTTGGCGTTCGCGGCTGATTCGAAAGTCAGGATAGGCTCGACCAAGTAGGTCGTCGCTGGCCCGAATATTCTCGAGCGCGTTTATCACGCGCAAGAATGCCGCCACGGCAACAATTTGCGTCGCATCCAAGTTGATACCACTGCCCGTTGCGCCGGCCAACAATTGCCCAGCGGGTGAATTGTTAAACGCATCACCATTGTAAAAGGCAACGGCACCTTCGATTGTTTCAACCGAATTGTTATGAAAGAACGGTCCGGTATCTGCGGCCTCAACGACAGTTGGCGTATTGAACTCGCCACTGCCAGGACTACCGAGGCCATCGTCAGGCGGTACAAGTTCGCCAGTCAAGTCTGCGGGCTGGTCGGGAAGGTCCTCGACGCCGGTATCGAAGTTCAGATTGCCGGCGGTGGGGCCAAAGATCGCTGGGTCTCCATTGGCTCCCGCATTGAAGTGGCAAGCGTTGCATTTGCCCAGTGCCCGATCGATGAATATTTCCTGTCCTCTTACAGCAACTATTCCCTTGAGCGGCAATGGCAGCGACAGCTCTTCCTGTCGCCCCAGAGATAGTTGAAACGCTTCAAGTGCGTCCAGTTCGTCGTCGGTCGGCAATCTGAAATCCACATCTGCGATGCGATTTATCGTTTTCGGGAAATGTTGTATAACTGCGCCGACGGCGAAGGATCGTATCGAACCGTCGCCAGGCGAACCATCACCCGACCACCCAGTCTGCGGTCCAGTGGCGCTAATCACAGATGTGGGTAACGCGAGTGTATGCGGAATTCCACGCATGTTGAAATCGTTCGCCAAATCATCGAAGCCATCCTGGTTCTCGAGGATCATCGCCAGCTCGCGAATTAAGCGCGGGTTTTCGAAATTCTCCGCAAGATCTGGGTTGAATTCAGCGACAAACAACGGGTCGTCGGGCGGCAATGTTGCGATGAATCCCGGTGACAGCGCGAAATTGTCTTCAGCGCGGTGGCAAGTGCCGCAGGTACGGCCGTTGCCAGCGAAAGTCTCATTGAAAAACAGTTTTTCGCCCTTGAGGATAAGATCCTCTTCGGGTGGAACGGTAGGCGTGGCAGGACACGCCGCAATTGCGAGCGCACACAACAGTACGGTCCAAACATGCTTGAGTCGCCAAACGAAGTGCATTTCGAATCTCCCGGATTCGAGGACGTTCCCATTGTGCGTAAATTTCCGGAAAAATCAATCTGTCGCCGATCGCCGACTTGTGTTCGAGGAAGCGCTCGAAACCCAGCCGTGAACCGGCATCGGCCACGGTGACGGGGTTTGGACAGAACAAAAAACAGGGCAGCAAAAAAGCCCCGCATCTTGCGATGCGGGGCTATTGAGCCGTTGAAGTGAAACCGCGGGGGATTCAGAAAAGTTTCACTTCGTGATCAGGGCTCCAGAAGGTAGACGCCGAGTTTGTATGCCGTAAACACATTGGTATCAACGTCGTACTTGCCGTAGGCATACATCGATCGTGCGGTTGTCGCACCGGTGTAGCTATTGATCAGGTCGCCGACAAAGTCATCCCAGTGTGAATAAAGACGCAGGCTGTCTTGTGACTTGATGGAGAACA
>CAMYMP010000217.1 GCA_947259435.1 uncultured Woeseiaceae bacterium | reverse complement strand
GCAACCAGCAGCGATGTGATCTTGTTGGTTTCCATCAAATGCACGGCTTCCGCAGCCAATACGTCGCTGCTTGTAGTTTTGCAATTCTCATGCATGATGTCGCGCATCGGCGTGCCGTGTACATCCACTCCGGCATCAAGAGCCCGGCGCAAATCACCATCCGTAAAAATTCCGAGTATTTTGTTTTCTTCATCGACAATCGCCGTCATGCCAAGGCCCTTTTCAGTCATTTCTATCAGGCCGTCTCTAAGCCGCACGTGGGGTTTGACTCTCGGTAACGCGTCTGCCGTGCGCATGACGTCGGCAACGCGCATGAGCAGCCGCTTGCCGAGGCTGCCGCTGGGATGAGACATCGCGAAATCTTCAGCAGTAAAGCCGCGGATTTTCAGTAACGCTACCGCAATCGCATCGCCCATCGCGAGAGTAGCCGTGGTGCTCGCCGTGGGCGCGAGGTTCAGTGGACAGGCTTCTTCACTGACGCTGACATCGAGGTGCACATCTGCGGCTTTCGCAAGCGTCGAATTTGCGTTGCCGGTCATTGACAGAAGTTTCGCCCCCATGCGCTTCACGCGCGGCAGGATCGTCACGATCTCATCAGTTTCGCCGGAATAAGAAACTGCCAGCAAAACGTCCTGGCCCGTGATCATACCCAGATCGCCGTGACTTGCCTCCGCGGGATGCATAAAGAAGGCTGGTGTACCGGTGCTGGCAAGCGTGGCGGCTATCTTGCTGCTGATATGCCCGGACTTGCCCATTCCGGTGACGACAATACGGCCGGGCGTGTCGAGACACAGCTGGCAGGCTGCGACGAAATCTGCGTTGAGCCTGGCGCGCAGGGACTCGACCGCGCGGGACTCGATTTCCAGCACTTCGCCAGCCAGCGCCAGCAGTTCGTCCGATTTCAGCTTCTGCGGCAATTGAGTGCCCGGGTCCTAGTCATCCAAGGATTGTAACGTTTTGCAGCACCACGTAGGAATCGTAAGCGATAAAAGCGATCAACAAAGCAGCGCCTTCAATCTTCGAAAGCTCGTTCTTGCCATCGTAGTCGTAGGTCATGGCGAAGAGCACCAGGGTGAAAGCGACCATCACGAAGATATGCAGCGATAGTACAGACGGCGCCAGGGCTGTAGGGGTAATCGTCGCGGCTACGCCGATAACCGCCAGTAGATTGAAGATATTCGAGCCGACGATATTGCCGATGGCCAGTCCGTACTCGCCTTTGAGCGCGCTAACCAGCGACACTGCAAGTTCGGGCAGGCTAGTGCCTAATGCGACGAGCAGTATGCCGATAACTACTTCACTGACACCGAGAAAGCGGGCGATTTCTATCGAGCCATCGACCAGCAGTTGCGCGCCCACCAGCAAACAAATAAGACCGATCAATAGCCAGATGATGGCCATGCGCGTGGTTACGTTTGCAGGAATCTCGTCCTCATACTCTTTTTTAATCGGGTCACTCGGCGCGGATCGCATGCCCAGGCGGGCAAGCCAGATCATGACGATCACGAGTCCCGTCAGCATAACGATCCCGTCAATATGGCTCAGGTAGGAGTCGAGGAACAATGAAACCGTCAGCAGGGTAACAGCGAGCAGGGCAGGCATCTCTCGCCTCAGCGTGTCTGAGCGGAGCTGTATCGGCCGGACGATTGCAACGCAGCCAAGTACTAATCCGATATTGACGATGTTTGAGCCGATGGCGTTGCCAATGGCCAGACCCGGCTCTTCACGAATCGACGCTACCACCGATACAAGGATTTCGGGGGCTGAAGTTGCGAATGCGACAATAGTCAGGCCGATCAATATCGGTGCGACGCCCATATTTCGCGCCGCGGCGGCGGCCCCGTGCACGAACCGGTCGGCACCCCAGATCAGGAGTACGAGTCCGCCAACGACTTCGAGAGTATTACCGAGCATATGGTTAGACATGGGCCCTATACGGCCGGTTATCATACACAATCGCCGCAGCGCATTGGGCAGCCCTGCGCTTTCCCGGTACACTTCGCGCCCCGGAGCTTAACGCAACAATTGACTGCTATGGACCCACTCGAAATAGGCAGCCTGATCGAGGCCGGATTCGATAACGCGACCGTCAAGGTTTTCAGCGACGACAATGCTCGTTTCGAGGCGCTTGTGATCGCAAGCGAATTCAACGGCAAGCGGCCATTGGCACGGCACCAACTGGTGTATCAATGTCTCGGTACGCTGGTGGGCAATGAGATCCATGCGCTCTCAATTCGGGCGTTGACGCCAGAAGAGTGGCAGGCGCAAGCGGGCGGATAAGGTCGTTGGATAAACTTCTCATACAAGGCGGTGCGCGCCTGTCCGGAAAGGTCGCTATATCGGGGGCGAAAAACGCCGCTTTGCCGATTCTTGCAGGTACCTTGCTCGCGACAGAACCCGTGATCGTGCGCAATGTGCCGCACCTCAAAGATGTTACGACGACAATTTCGCTACTGCAGATGATGGGTGTGCAGATCACGGTCGATGACCAGCTGAATGTTGAGGTCGATGCGAGCCGGGTTGACCGGCGGGAGGCGCCGTACGAACTCGTCAAGACAATGCGCGCGTCTATCCTCGTACTCGGGCCGCTCGTCGCCAGATTTGGCGAGGCGGACGTGTCACTTCCGGGTGGCTGCGCGATCGGAGCGAGGCCGGTAAATCTGCACGTCGCCGGACTACAGTCGATGGGCGCGCACGTTGTTGTCGAAAACGGGTTTATCAAGGCCCGGTCCGACCGGCTGCAAGGGGCGCACATCGTATTTGACACCGTGACGGTGACCGGCACGGAGAATTTGCTCATGGCTGCGGTTCTTGCCGACGGTGAGACCGTGCTCGAAAACGCTGCGCGCGAACCTGAGGTAACGGACCTCGCACACTTTCTTATTGGTATGGGTGCAACAATAGAGGGCGTTGGAACCGGCACGATCACGATTCAGGGTGTCGACAGACTCGGTGGAACCGACCATACGGTTTTGCCGGATCGTATAGAGACGGGGACCTATCTCGTAGCCGCCGCGATGACGGGCGGACACGTAAAAGTGATGGATACAGCACCCGATACGCTTGAGGCGGTGCTGATCAAGTTGCGCGAAGCCGGAGCGACCATAACCGTCGGAGAAAACTGGATCGAAATTGACATGAGCGGCAAGCGACCGCATTCCGTCGACATACGAACGGCGCCGTACCCGGCATTTCCCACTGACATGCAGGCTCAGTTCTGCGCGATGAACGCCGTTGCGGACGGCATCGGCACAATCACGGAAACTGTTTTCGAGAATCGCTTTCAACATGTGCTCGAGTTGCAAAGGATGGGTGCCGATATTCAGCTCGAAGGCAATACCGCGTTTTGTACGGGAGTGAAGCAACTGACCGCGGCGCCCGTCATGGCTACCGACCTGCGGGCATCGGCGAGCCTGGTGCTGGCGGCGCTTGCTGCCGAGGGCGAAACGCTCGTCGATCGCATCTACCATGTCGATCGTGGCTATGAGCGGATCGAAGAGAAATTGCGCCAGCTTGGTGCAACAATTCGACGCGTTCCGTCCTAGTCCGGAGTACCAGGCCGTTCTGCGACGATCACGGTTGTCGTGAACCGCTCGCCATCTTTGATGCCAACCAGTTCGACCTCGTCACCGGGATTTGTGCCGGCCACGAGTAGACGTGCCTGTCTGTCGGTGAAAATCGGCTCTCCATTGATCGCGATGATGACGTCGCCACGCTGCAGGTTGGCCGCGGCGACAGGGCCGCCTTCAAACACATCTCTGAGCAAGATTCCGACGTTTCCCTCGATACCCATCGCAACCCTTTCTGCGCTTGTCAGGTTATCGGGCGTGAACCCCATCCAGCCCCGAATGACGCGACCATGCTTTTTGAGTTCCGCGACGACGCCGCGTACGAGATCGACAGGAATCGCAAAGCTTATGCCCTCGGTTGCCG
>CAMYMP010000216.1 GCA_947259435.1 uncultured Woeseiaceae bacterium | reverse complement strand
TATATTCCCTTGGCGTTATCAATGAGGGCAGAACGAACGCACGGCGGCTGGAGACGCTGAGAGTGCTGCTGATCGTACCTATCGGCGTGGCTGCAATGCAGATTACGCTTGGCGCCGCGGTGCCGGGCGTAACGCTGTGGGGCATAACGATAGCGTACGTAGTCGCGTCAATATTCGGGCTGCATTGGGCATATAAATCAAATAAAAACAATTACTAATATTCATTATTTAAAGTAATATATTAATAAGAGAAAGCGATGAGCAAAGAGCTGAGCAGAACCACTATTCGATCGGGCGCACCCTGGGAAGCCGAGGCTGCTTATTCGCGAGCGGTTCGAGTCGGGTCATACATAGCGGTGTCAGGTTCTGCTGCACTGGATCGGGAGGGCAAACTGGTTGGCGAGGGCGATCCCTACGCGCAGGCGCAGCAGTGCATCCGGGTGATCCGGAGCGCCCTCGAGGAAGCCGGCGCGACTTTGCGTGACGTCGTAAGAACGCGGATGTTCGTGACCGACATCGGGCAGTGGGCCGAGATTTCGCGTGCGCACCGTGAGGCCTTCGGTGACGTTATGCCCGCAACCTCAATGGTCGAGGTCACGCGGCTCATCGACCCGGCGATGCTGGTCGAGATCGAAGCCGACGCAATCGTCTCCGGCGCCTGAGCGGCTAGTTGCCGGCGCGCGTCCAGGTGTCCGAGCGGCCAAACACAGAGATACCAATGTACCCACGCACCTTGAGCGTATTGGCATCAATCTGCGTCATCGTGCATTTGTAGGTTTTGCCGCTATTCGGATCGTATATCGTGCCGCCGGTCCAGCGGCCTTCACCGGCGTATTTGAAACCGCTCATGATCGTCATGCCGTCGAGTGGGCGGTCTCTCAGTTTTGAGTCGGGATTCTTGTCGTCGTAGCGGGGTGGATCACCAGGCCGGGTGTTGGGCGAGCCTGCGATCACACCCGTGAGACTGTCGCCGACGAGCTGAATCCGTATCCAGCCGTCGCCGTCACCACTTAGCCAGCGGCCCTCGACATCGCCTTCGCCAGCCCAGCACGCTAACGAAAGTGCGGTAATCATGCTGACGAAAAATCGCTGTGCTGGATTCATAATTTGCGTTGCGTATGATGCGCTGACGCCACGATAGTAGCGAAACAGAGGGCCGGAGATACAGTGTTACGTCGTCGATTCATACACCTGCTCGCCAGCGGGATTCTATACGCCGCGCTTGGCGTCAATTCTCTCCGCGGCAGGGCGGCGAATCGTTATGCATTCCTTCATGGCGTTGCGAGCGGTGACCCTCTCAGTGATGCCGTCATTATCTGGACCCGAATCAGTGGCGCGCAGGGGGAGGATGTTCTAGTCGATTGGCAGGTCGCAAGTGACGCAGACATGCAGACCATTCTGCGCGCCGGACAGGCGAAAACGGATGCAGGCCGCGACTACACGGTAAAGATCGATGTCGATGATTTACCCTCCGGTGCAAAGCTCTACTACCGATTCATCGTAGACGGCCTCGCGTCCCGAATCGGAACGACCAGGACGCTGCCAGTGGGCGAGCTGCAGTCGGCTCGCTTTGCAGTCGTTTCCTGCTCGAACTATCCCACGGGCTATTTTCACGCGTACCGCGAGATCGCAGATCGTGTCGATCTCGATGCGGTCATCCACCTCGGGGACTATCTGTATGAATACGGTCCGGGTGAATACGCAACCGAATATGCCGAGCAGCTGGACCGGATCCCGAATCCGCCCCACGAGATCGTTTCGCTCGAGGATTACCGCCTGAGACACGCGCAGTACAAGACTGATCCGGACTCGCAGGCCATGCATGCCGCACACCCGGTCATTGCCGTGTGGGACGACCATGAGATCAGCAACGACGCCTGGCGTAAGGGCGCCGAAAACCACAATGACGACGAAGGCCGATGGGGCAGACGGCGCGAGGCGGCTATCAAAGCTTATTTTGAGTGGATGCCGATACGCGGCGAGTCGCGTGGCAGGCACACGAAGATCTTCAGGGAATTTCGTTTTGGGACACTGCTGTCATTGACGATGCTCGATACGCGCCTCTACGGCCGCGACCGGCAGCCAGAGCTTAAAGAGGGCATGCAAAGCGACGACGTCAAACGCATGCTGGCCGATCCTGACCGGCGCCTGCTTGGCAAAAAGCAGGAGCGTTGGCTGCGTGAGACGCTCGCGGGTGCTCGCGAGACGACCTGGCAGCTTATCGGACAGCAGGTCCTCCTTTCCCCGGTAAACGCGCCGGATCTCGAGCCGCTGATCGATCCGGAAGGACCGTCAATACTGTCACGCGAATTTCTCGATAAAAGTATTGCCATGAGCAAGAGCAATCCTCCGCTACTGCTGGATACCTGGGATGGTTATGCTGCGGCAAGACAGGATCTGCTTGCCGACCTGAAAGAGCTGGCCGCGAATCCGGTTGTTCTGAGCGGCGATTTGCATACGTCGATAGCCGGCAATCTGCACCTGCAGGGCCACACTGACACGGTTGCGGTAGAGTTCATGACCACGTCAGTTACGTCGCCCGGTTTCGCTGAGTACCTGCCGGAACGTCGCCCCGGCGCCGTCAGAGACGCGACCCTGAAGCTCAATCCCGGGCTGCGGTACATGGAAACGGATCGTCGCGGCTGGCTGTGCATGACGATTACGCCGGCCGAGTGCACCGGCGAGTGGCATCTGCTCGATGGTGTCAGATCGCGGCACAACTCGAGTACGATTGAACGGCGGCTGTCGGTGGCAGCCGGCCTGATTGCCCAGGGACTTTACGACAGCTAGACGGGGCCCAAGGCGCTGACACGCTGCCTCGCCGCAGCGAAATGATGACCGGAGAAAGCAAATGGATGACTCTGCAATTATCGACCTGCTGATCGAACCCGCTACCAAAGACCTGGGTGAGTTTACGGTCAGGCGGGCATTGCCGGACAAGCGGCGGCAGCGCGTCGGCCCGTTCGTCTTCTTCGATCACATGGGACCTGCCGAGTTTTCGCCCGGCACCGGGGTCAACGTGCGCTCACATCCCCACATCGGGCTCGCAACCATAACCTACCTGTTCGAGGGCGAGATTCTGCATCGGGATAGTCTCGGGCACGTCCAGCCGATACGTCCTGGCGAGATCAACTGGATGACGGCGGGACGTGGAATTGTGCATTCCGAGAAAGTCACGCCTGAAATACTTGGCAGTGGCCAGCGTCTTCACGGACTGCAGACCTGGGTTGCGCTGCCGCTGGAGCACGAGGAAACAGAACCACGCTTCGAGCATTATTCAGCAGACGGAATTCCTGCGCTTAGTCTGGATGGCGCCGGTGTTCGCGTCGTCATTGGTTCTGCATACGGGCACAGCTCGCCCGTGCGAACAGCCAGCGAGACTATCTATGTCGAGGCCAGGATCGACGCCGGCGCCACCCTTGATCTGCCGCTGGCTGACGAACTGGCCGTGTATGTTATTGACGGCGAAATCGGGCTTGGCGGGCAGACAGTTTCCGCAGGCGTGCTGGCGGTGCTCGTCAACGGCGCCGCGGCAACAGTATCGGCCGAGACGCAGGCGCACGTAATGATCTGCGGCGGTGCGACGCTCGAGGGTAAGCGTACCGTCTGGTGGAATTTCGTCAGCAGCTCGCGCGAGCGTCTCGAGCAGGCTAAACGCGACTGGCGGGACGGGAAGTTCGGCAGTGTTCCGGGCGAAACCGACTTCATACCGCTGCCCGAGTAACGATGATCATCAGCCCGGGCGCCGCATGGCCGTTGTCGAATTGGCAGACTATTGTGTATCGTGCCGAGTCTGCAACCAGGATACCGATAATGAAGCGCCTGATACCGCTGGCCGTCGCAGCTTTGCTGTTCAGCTCCTGCAGTTCGGAACGAGCGGACAGTCCATTGCCGGCTGTCGCTCCCCCGGCCGCCGGCGAAACGGATCCGGTGGACGGTATC
>CAMYMP010000215.1 GCA_947259435.1 uncultured Woeseiaceae bacterium | reverse complement strand
CGAACACCCTTGCCCTTGTAAGGCTCGGGCGGGCGGAAGCGACGAATCTCGGCTGCAACCTGGCCGACCTTCTGCTTGTCTGTACCTTTAACGACGACCTCGGTCTGACTCGGCGTCTCAACTGAAACACCGTCAGGCACGTCGTAAACGACAGGGTGCGAAAAACCGAGTGTCAGGTTGAGCTTGTTTCCCTGTGCCTGCGCGCGATAACCAACGCCTACAAGCTCCAGCTTGCGTTCGAAGCCGCTGTTCACGCCCTGCACCATGTTGGCGAGCAGCGCACGGGTCGTGCCCGCAATCGCGGTGGAGAAACGCGATCCCGAGCGCGGCGCAACCTGGAGCACGCCTGCATCCTCGGAAAGCTCCACTTCGGAGTTCAGCTCAATCAACAAAGAGCCCTTGCTGCCCTTGATCGTGACAACATTGCCTTCCTGCCGGAACTCAGTGCCTTGGGGCAGTTGAACGGGTTCTTTTGCAATTCTGGACATAGTCTTGTCTCACACGGCTCGGCCTGCAGCATCAACTAACGATGCAGAGAACCTCGCCTCCAATACCTTTTTCTCTTGCCTGGCGATCGGACATCACGCCTGCCGATGTCGAAACAATCGCGACGCCCAGACCACCAAGGACCCTGGGCAAGCTCTCCTTGCCGCGATAGATGCGCAGGCCCGGGCGACTTGCGCGCTGTATGCGTTCGATTACGGGGACACCTTCGAAGTACTTGAGCTCGACGTCCAGCGACTTCGAGGCGCCCTCACCGTCGGTCGAGTAGTCCGTGATATAGCCCTCTTGTTTCAGCACTTTCGCAACGGCTTCCTTTGCCTTCGATGCCGGCATCGAAACGCTCACCATGCGAGCTTTCTGGCCATTGCGGATGCGTGTCAGCATGTCTGCGATCGGATCGGTCATACTCATGTTCTGTCTCCGCCTACCAACTGGCCTTCGTCAGCCCTGGAATCTCACCGTTCATCGCGGCTTCCCTGAGCTTGTTGCGGCCGAGGCCGAACTTCCGATAGACGCCGTGCGGCCGTCCCGTAATCGCGCAGCGACTACGCTGCCGCGTCGGACTTCCATCGCGCGGCAGCGCGTTCAGTTTCGCCTGCGCCTGCTGCCGCTCTTCATCCGAACTATGGATACTTCGAACGATCGCCTTCAGGGCAGCACGCTTTTTCGCCTGCCTTGCGACGAGCTTGGTGCGTTTGAGTTCGCGCATAATCATCGATTTTTTGGCCATGTTTGGTAGATCTCGTCTTCTATCTCTTGAATGGGAAGTTAAACGCTTCAAGTAGCGCCTTGCCTTCCTGTGCATTTCTTGCGGTCGTGGTTATCGTGATGTCCATGCCCCGAATCGCATCAATCTCGTCGTAATTGATCTCCGGAAAGATGATCTGCTCGGAGACGCCGAGGCTGTAGTTACCCTGACGGTCGAACGCTTTCGGGTTCAGCCCGCGAAAATCACGGATACGCGGTATCGCGATATTCACGAGACGATCGAGAAACTCGTACATGCGCTCGCGGCGCAGCGTTACTTTGCAGCCGATCGGCATGCCATCACGAATCTTGAACGCCGCGACGGATTTGCGGGCCAGACAGGTCACGGGGCGCTGACCGGAGATCTTCTCCATGTCTTCGCGCGCCTTTTCCAGCACTTTCTTGTCGGCAACGGCCGCTCCCACGCCCATGTTCAGCGTGATTTTCGTGATACGCGGCACCTGCTGCCGGTTGCTCAGGCCGAGCTTCTTCTGAATCTCGCCGGCAAGCTCTGTGTTGTATTGTTCCTGTAATCGAGACATTTCTCTTTACTCTGCAATCGCCCGGTTTAGTCGTTAGCGCCTCACCAATCGGTTGGTTCGGCGCTCTTTCAGAACAGTCGAGCTTTTACGATGCTTTCGCAATCCTCTTAGATATCAACCACGTCGCCGGTACCGCGAAATACGCGTACCTTGCTGCCGTCATCTTTGACACGGATGCCGACCCGTTCGCCTTTCTTCGATTTCGGGGCCTTGTCTTTTATGCCGCCCATCTCACCAATATTCGGGTTCGGCTTGGTATGTTTCTTGGCCAGATTCACGCCTTCGACAAGCACGCGCCCGTCATCAAGAATCTGCAACACCGTGCCGCGCCGGCCTTTGTCCTTGCCGGTCGTTACGATGACTTCGTCGCCTTTCTTAATCTTGTTCATAATCTTTACCGTGGTTACCGGATCCCTACAGGACCTCGGGCGCCAGCGAAATAATCTTCATAAAGCGGTTAGTGCGCAGTTCACGAGTTACCGGGCCAAAAATACGCGTGCCAATCGGCTCCAGGCGGGCGTTCAACAAAACTGCGGCATTGCCGTCGAAGCGAATCAGCGACCCGTCTTTGCGGCGAACGCCCTTGCGCGTACGCACAACCACTGCGTTGTATATCTCGCCCTTTTTGACCTTGCCGCGTGGAATGGCATCCTTGACGCTTACCTTGATTACGTCGCCGACACCTGCATAGCGACGCTTCGATCCACCGAGCACCTTTATGCACTGCACGCGACGGGCACCTGAGTTGTCGGCCGCATCGAGAACTGTCTGCATCTGAATCATGACTGCTTCCTAAACCTTTACCGGTCCGCCGCTCGCTCAACAACGTTGACGACAGCCCACGATTTGTTCTTTGAAATCGGCTTGCACTCGGATATCGCGACGCGATCGCCCGGCTTGCACTCGTTGCCCGCATCATGAGCCAGCACTTTTGTCGTGCGGCGAATGTACTTGCCGTACATTGGATGTTTTATCAGGCGCTCGATGGCGACCGATACGGTCTTATCCATCTTGTCGCTGACAACACGACCAACAATTGTACGTTGTGCCTTTTTCGTCTCTTCACTCATTTCTTATCACCCGCTGCACGCGCCAGCTCGTTCATTACGGTCTTGACACGCGCAATACTCTTTCTCACACGGCGGTGCTCGTGATGCTTGTTCAATTCACCAGTCGCCTGCTGCATGCGCAGATTGAACTGCTCACGTCTCAACGCAACCAGCTCCTCGTTGAGTTCATCTATCGACTTTCCGCGAAGTTCATTGGCATCCATCACATCACCTGCCGTTCAACAAAGGCCGTCGAGAAGGGCAGCTTGGCCGCAGCGAGGCGAAACGCCTCGCGTGCGATCTCTTCCGTCACACCTTCCATCTCATAGAGCACGCGGCCCGGCTGAATCTGACATACCCAGTACTCGACGTTGCCTTTGCCTTTGCCTTGCCGCACTTCAAGAGGCTTCTTCGTAATCGGCTTGTCAGGAAACACGCGAATCCAGATCTTACCGCCACGCTTGATGTGGCGAGTCATCGCACGACGTGCCGCCTCGATTTGGCGGGCAGTCATGCGGCCGCGTCCGGTTGCTTTCAGGCCGTAGGTGCCAAATGCAACCGTACTACCACGCAGCGCGAGGCCCCGATTGCGCCCCTTGTGCTGTTTGCGAAATTTTGTTCGTTTAGGCTGTAACATCTCTCATACCTGGTAAGCGCGGGGCTCTAGGAGCGCGCGCCTGCTGCGGCCTCAGCCGGCTCTGCCGCCACGGCTTCGGGTTTTTCAAAAACCTCACCCTTGAAAATCCAGACCTTGACGCCGATAACGCCGTACGTCGTTTGTGCCTCGGCGAAACCGTAATCAATATCCGCACGCAGTGTGTGCAGCGGCACGCGACCTTCGCGGTACCATTCCGAACGTGCTATTTCCGCACCATTCAGTCGACCGCCGACCTTGACCTTGATGCCCTCTGCACCAACGCGCATTGTGTTCGTCACGGCGCGCTTCATAGCCCGGCGAAACATCACGCGACGCTCAAGCTGCTGAGCAATGCCTTCAGCAACAAGCTGTGCATCGAGCTCCGGCTTGCGAACCTCGTTGATATTAATGCGAACATCGCTGATCGGCATGCCGATCATTCTCGCGACTTCGCTGCGCAGCTTCTCGATGTCCTCGCCCTTCTTGCCGATCACGATGCCTGGACGAGCCGTATGAATCGAGATATTGACTTTCTTCGCCTGCCGCTCGATAGCGATCTTGCTGACCGATGCGTCTTTGAGCTTCTTCTTTATCAAGACACGAATCTGATGGTCAGACTTGATATGGTCGGGGAATGCCTTCGAATCCGCATACCACTTGGACGTCCAGTCCTTGACGATGCCCAGACGAATTCCTGTTGGATGTACTTTTTGACCCATAGTCTTTACTCGTCCCTCAGCCGATCTGCTGAGAAATATTCAAATTTCGCGACCACTATTCGTCCCCTACCTGAACCGTGATGTGGCTATTCCGTTTGATGATGCGTGCTCCACGGCCTTTGGCCCGGGCACGATAACGACGGAATGTCGGCGCCTCATTCACCTCAATGGTCGAAACCTTCAATTCATCAATGTCTGCGCCATGATTGTGCTCAGCGTTGGCAATAGCCGACTCGAGAACCTTCTTCACTATCCGGGCGCTCTTCTTTGGCGTAAAAGTCAAAGTCCGCAGGGCGTCATCCACCGTCTTGCCGCGAATGGCGTCGGCCACGAGGCGGCATTTTTGCGGTGATATACGCGCGTATCGAAGTGTTGCTGCAACTTGCATGGACCTCTACTCCGTCAACTTACTTCGTCTTACGATCACCGGAGTGACCCCGAAACGTTCTCGTAACCGCAAACTCGCCCAGTTTGTGGCCAACCATGTTTTCAGAAATCAGAACCGGCACATGCTGGCGACCGTTGTGGACCGCGATCGTCAGCCCAACCATGTCCGGTAGCACCATCGAACGGCGCGACCAGGTCTTAATCGGCCGGCGATCGCTCTTTGCTGCTGCTTCAGCAACCTTCTTCGCCAGATGCGTATCGACGAATGGGCCTTTTCTTACACTACGTGGCATTGCTTAGAATCCTTAACAGTTACTTGCGCTTGCGACGACGCAATATCATGTTGTCCGTACGTTTGTTCGACCGTGTCTTGGCGCCTTTCGTCGGTGTACCCCACGGGCTCACCGGATGACGACCACCGGAGGTGCGGCCTTCACCGCCACCGTGCGGATGATCGACCGGGTTCATTGCGACGCCGCGAACCGTCGGGCGCACGCCTCTCCAGCGCGACGCGCCGGCTTTACCGAGCTTGCGCAGATTGTGTTCGCTGTGGCCAACCTCGCCTATCGTCGCGCGACAGTCGACATGAATCCTGCGCGTCTCACCGGAGCGAAGGCGCAGCGTCGCATAGGCGCCTTCCCGGGCGGCGAGCTGTGCATAGGCGCCAGCCGAACGAGCGAGCTGTCCGCCTTTGCCCGGCTTCATTTCCACATTGTGCACAGTCGTACCTACGGGAATCGCACGCAGCGGCAGCGTGTTACCCGGCTTGATCGGTGCATCCTCACCGCTGACGACAGGCGCACCATCGACAACACCTTTTGGCGCCAGAATATAGCGCCGTTCGCCGTCGCTGTATTTGATCAAAGCAAGATGCGCACTGCGATTCGGATCGTACTCGAGGCGTTCAACAACACCCGGAATGCCGTCCTTGTCCCGCTTGAAGTCGACGATCCGGTAGCGCTGTTTGTGGCCGCCACCTCTATGCCGAACCGTAATGCGGCCGTTATTGTTACGACCGCCCTTCGACGACTTCTTGTCGACAAGCGCGCTGTGCGGCTTGCCTTTGTGCAGGCCGGGCGTCTTGACCCCGACAACGAATCACCTTCAGCCAGCCTCACGTAGGCTTTCTTCCAATTCACGCGCCGGCCCTTCGTCTGGCCAAAGCGCTTGATCTTGCCGCGACAGTTGATGACCTGAACGCCGTCGACCTTGACTTCGAACAGCAGCTCGACAGCCTCGCGAATCTCACGCTTGGTCGCGTCCGGACGCACCTTGAACACAATCTGATTGTTCTGCTCCGCGGCCAGCGTGCTCTTTTCAGAGAATAGCGGGCCTTGCAACACCGTCATCAGTCTTTCCTGGTGGGCAGCCGCAGTCATGACAGGCGCTCCTCAATCAGTTTCAGCGCTGGCAGCGTCACGAGCACCTTGTCGAAGCGGATCAAGACTACGGGGTCAATCGATGCTGCATCGCAGATACCAACATCCGGAAGATTGCGCGCCGCCAGGAAGAGTTTTTCTTCGAAGGCTTCGTTCAGGATCAGCACGTTGTCCAGGTCCAGCTCTTTCAGCCTGGTCGCAAGCAGCTTGGTCTTGGGCGCCTCGATCTCCAGTTCCTTGACGACGACCAGGCGATCCTGACGCACGAGCTCTGACAGAACCGAGCGCAGCGCGGCGCGATACATTTTTTTGTTGACCTTCTGTTCGAAGTCACGCGGCTTCGCCGCAAACGTCCGGCCGCCGCCAACCCAGATCGGAATGCGGTTTCTGCAACGTCGACAGATCCGCTGCCTTGCATCTTCAGTTTCATGCGGGCGCCCCTGCTTTCGAAGCCTTGATAGCCGGGCGGACAATAACCCGTCCGCCGCTGTGGCCCGGGACTGCGCCCCTGATTAAAAGAAGGTTGCGTTCGCTGTCTACACGCACGACCTCGAGATTCTGTACGGTGCGCCGAACATTGCCCATCTGGCCCGACATCTTTTTACCCTTGAAGACGCGGCCCGGCGTCTGGTTTTGACCGATAGAGCCCGGCGCCCTGTGTGCCAGTGAATTACCGTGCGTAGCATCCTGCATGCTGAAGTTGTGGCGTTTGACCGTGCCCGCAAACCCCTTACCGATCGATGTGCCAATGACGTCGACTTTCTGGCCTTCTGCGAAAAGGCCGACCTCCAGCGCCGCACCAAGCTGATAGTCCTCCTGATCCGCATCACTGAGGCGGAACTCGGTAATCAGGTCGCCGGCTTCAACCTTCGCATTCGCAAAGTGGCCGGCTTGCGGCTTGGACACGCGAGACGGTTTCTTGCTGCCAGCAGTTACCTGCAGCGCACGATAGCCATCAGTCTCAACGGTCTTCACCTGTGTGATTCGGTTTGGCTGTGCCTCGATAACGGTTACGGGGATCGATTCCCCGTCGTCCGTAAAGACACGTGTCATGCCGCACTTGCGGCCAACAAGACCCATCGTCATCTCAAAAACCTCGCACTGGCTTCGATTGGCCAGCGCCGCTATATGGTTCTAAAACCTGCAATCTCTTTAACCGGCCCGACTGCG
>CAMYMP010000214.1 GCA_947259435.1 uncultured Woeseiaceae bacterium | reverse complement strand
GCACCGCAGTTAAGCTACCTGATCGAACTCGCCGGGCGCCTGATTGAAGTCGATGGCGAAATCGATCTTTACGAATACTGCATTTACCGAATTCTCGTGAGCAATCTCGGCCAGGCGAACGACCCTTCGGGTCACCAGAAACGTCGTCGCGTGGCACGCGAACCCGTGCGCCGCGCGGCAGCGGACCTGCTGCGTGTGATTGCCCGGCATGGCCACACGGATGATGCAGAGCGCAGGCGCGCTTACGCCGCAGGTATTTCAGTTTTTGGCAAATGGGGCCGAGATTTCGCCTACGAGGCCGACCACAGGTACTCGGTCGCCGTGCTCGACAAGAGTCTCGAAATGCTGCTTTCGCTCAACGGCGACGGTAAGCAGATGCTGCTAAAGGCGGTCACGGCCGTGGTCATGTCAGACAAGACGCTGAGCGTGCCCGAAGCAGAACTGATACGGGCGATCTGTGCAAGCCTTGACTGTCCGTTGCCGCCAATTCTGGTCGAGAGATAGCACACAACGTTAAGGCTGAGCCACGACTCGAATTGGCGTATTATTGAACTCCCATCGCAATTCCCTCTCTATTCAATCATGAGCGATAAATTGAGCGACAAATCATGCATGGCAGTCCTGGTCGTATTGGGGCTTGTGCTGGCAATTCCTGCAGCCGCCGCGACCCGGGAAGAACGCCGCGTCGCCGACGCAGCCGACGTTCTCGACCAGTTACTGCGGATCCCTGAACGGACCATTCCGCCGGCTCTACTTTCGAGAGCCTACGCCGTCGCGGTCATTCCGAATGTCGTCAAAATCGGCTTTGGCCTGGGGGCCCGCCGCGGACGAGGCATCATTGTGGTTCGTCAGGACGACAATTCCTGGAGCAATCCTGCCTTCATCACAATGACAGGAGGCAGCATCGGCTGGCAGGTCGGTGCGCAATCGACCGACGTCATTCTCGTATTCAGAACGCGCAAGGGCGTCGAGAATATTGCTAATGGCAAGCTGACTCTGGGCGCGGACGCCTCGGTCGCAGCCGGGCCCGTCGGTCGTCAGGCGTCTATTGCAACCGATATCCAGTTTCAAGCCGAGGTCGTTTCCTATTCGCGCAGCCGTGGCCTGTTTGCCGGCGTTGCTTTCGAGGGTGCCGGCGTCACGATGGACCGCAAAGCGAATGCATCGTTTTATGGCTCGACAAGCATGACTCCAGAGAAGATATTCGTCAGCTCGCCTAATATCGCGCCGAACATCGCAAACGATTTTGTGCAAATTCTGACAGCGCAGACCGCCCGACTGCCGACCAAGCCGGGTATGCGGGCAGGTACTAATGCCGCTCCAGGCGGCAGACCGCCAGACTGCCGACCAAGCCGGGTATGCAAGCCGGTACTACAGCCGCTCCGGGCGCTGTCGACGAAGAGCCGGCCAACGTGCGGACGTTCGGCATGCCGGGCTCCGACGAAGACGAATACGAATACGATCCGAACTACTAGGCAACTCGCCGGTCCGCGTTGAACGAAAAGATCCAACAGGTGCAGGAACTGGCCGCGCTGATCGGCCCGAATATTTATCTTCAGGCACTGGTCATCGCGGTGGTATTCATTGCGATCGGCAAGGCTGCGGATTGGATTATCTCGAGAGCCATCGGCAGGCTGGTAACTCGCTCGAAAAACGAGGTTGACGATCGCGTCGTCGGCCTGCTGCACCGACCGATTTTTCTGTCATTTGTATTACTGGGTCTGAGTCTTGCGACCCTGCGTCTGGAATTACCGAGTTCGCCGGAATTCATAACGCTGGGCGCTCTGAAAACAATCGCTGTCGTCATCTGGTACAACATGCTCCGCCACCTGACCGACATTTTTATCGATACGGCGCAGCGAATTCGCAAAAATCGACTGGTGCAGAACGGGATTCTCCCTCTCATTCAGAACGTCATCAAGGTCGTTCTGTTCGCGATGGCGATCTATTTTGTTTTTCTTGCCTGGAACATCAACGTCACAGCCTGGGTCGCATCGGCCGGCATCGTCGGTCTGGCGCTCAGCTTCGCGGCTCGTGACACCTTGTCGAATCTGTTCGCCGGTGTCTCCATCGTTATGGACGCACCTTACAAGAACGGCGACTACATCATCCTCGAATCCGGCGAACGCGGCGTCGTGACGCATATCGGGCTTCGCAGCACTCGCATCCTGACTCGCGACGATGTCGAGATCACCGTTCCGAACGGCATCATGGGCAACAGCATGATCACGAATGAGGCCGGCGGACCGTCCGAAAGGCACCGCATTCGAATCGCTGTGGGCGTTGCGTATGGTTCGGATATCGATCACGTCATTGCGACGCTAGAGAAAGTTGCTGCGGATCACGCCGAGGTCTGCCGAAACCCTGCGCCACGCGTCAGATTTCGCCAATTTGGCGAATCGAGCCTTGATTTCGAACTGCTGTGCTGGATTGAGCAACCTGTCGACCGTGGCCGGCTTCGGCATGAACTTGGCTGTTCAGTCTATAGAGCATTCGACGATAACAACATCGCAATACCGTTTCCGCAGCGCGATCTGCACGTGCGGACGATGCCGGATTCGGCTTAGGTATTGCGGAGCTAGTTACCGGTCTCTGCGTTACGTTTGCGCAGTTCTTCACGAATTGCGTCAAGGTCGCTGCTCGGCGGTGGCGCCTCTGCAACGGGCGCATTGCCGCCGTCGGATGGGGGCTGTGACTCGATCGTTGCCCGTGTTTCATTTACAGCTTCGACAGGATCCGGCATCACCACCGTCGGCGCATTTGCGTCAGGACCAACTGCGCCGGTCGCACCGTCCGATGTAGGCGGTAGTTCGCCGAACTGGGCCAGGTATTCGGCTTCTCCGACTGCGCCTCGAACGCATCGCGCCGCTCTCGCTCTTCCTTGGCCTGGATGATCGAAGATGCCTGGCGCGCATTGACGCATTCGGGATCGTAGCGAGACTCGTTTCGATTCTGCGCGCAGCGGACCATCACAGCCTCGAGCATCATCGGATTGTCCATGAACTCGGTGACCGTTCGGGGCGGTGGTTCCTTCGCGCAGCCCGCAGCAATCGCGATTCCGCACAGCAGCAATGACACACGATTCCTCATTTTTCGTCGTCGCCAATCCTAGAATTGATTAAATGGTATAGTTTTCAGCGTCCTGCAATTGCGCATCATAGCACCGCTGTCAATATGTGAAATGGCGCGAGTTCGCAGTTTTCGGCGCGAATTTGACCGTAACGGGCTATAGTGGCGCGGCCAGGGCCAGGGACCGCGATTGACGTGACAGAATCGAGCCAGTTTTCGCTACTCGGCCAACGCCGTTTCGCTCCATTCTTCCTCACACAGTTCCTAGGTGCCCTGAACGACAACGTTTTTCGCAACGGTCTCGTGATCCTGATCACGTTTCAGGGCATTCTCGTACTCGGCATGAATCACAGTCAGCTCGCTAATACGGCGGGCGCGCTTTTTATCCTGCCGTTCTTCCTGTTCTCGGCGACCGCAGGCCAGCTGGCCGACAAATACGAGAAGTCGATGCTCATGCGGCGCATAAAACTGCTGGAGATCGGGCTCATGCTGATCGCTGCAGTCGCGCTGCTCACGCGAAGCTACTCGCTGCTGCTTTTCGTGCTGTTTCTGATGGGCTGTCAATCGACGTTGTTCGGCCCTGTCAAGTACGCGTACCTGCCGCAGCAGCTCGTGCCCGCGGAGTTGGTGGGCGGCAACGCACTTGTCGAGGCAGGAACCTATGTCGCAATAATTCTTGGCCTGATCATCGGCGGGCTGACCGTCGCAATTGATCCACTGAATCAAACCGTATTGTCAGCCTGCCTCGTCGGATTCGCGTTGTTCGGCTACCTCGCAAGCCGCCAAATACCGATAACACGAGCCGTCGATCCCGAGTTAAGAATCAGCCTGAACGCCTGGAAAGAAACGTGGCGCATCGTCGGCTTTGCCCGCGAAGAGCGGAGCGTGTTCCTGTCAATTCTTGGCGTCTCGTGGTTCTGGTTTTTCGGCTCCGCGATGACTTTGCAGATACCGGCATACACACTGGACATCCTCAATGGCGACGAGGTGATCACGACAAGCCTGCTTATCGCGTTTGCTATCGGTGTCGGCATTGGTTCGCTGCTATGCGAGCGGATGTCGGGCCGCCGTATCGAACTCGGTCTCGTCCCCTTCGGCTCGATTGGGCTTAGCCTGTTCGCAATTGACCTGTATTTCGCCCAGCCTGTTAGTAACGTTCGGCAAGTTGTCTCCGTAGGTGAGTTCCTGGCACGCGATGGAAGTTGGCGCATTCTTCTGGACCTGTGTTTGCTCGGCGCTTTCGGCGGCTTCTATAGCGTGCCACTTTACGCACTGATACAGAGGCGATCCAAACGCCAGCACCTGTCGCGCATCATCGCAGCGAACAACATCATTAACGCGATCTTTATGGTTGTAGCCTCAGTATTATCAATTGTCATTCTGAACCTCGGTTTTTCGATTCCCGAGCTGATTCTGATTCTGGCTGCACTGAACATCGCAGTTGCCATCTATATCTATTCGCTGTTGCCCGAATTCCTGATGCGATTTTTGGCGTGGATACTTGTCAACGTGTTTTACCGAATCCGCCCCACCGGCCTCGAGAACGTCCCGGAGGCAGGACCTGCCGTCGTTGTCTGCAATCATGTCAGCTACATGGATCCGATATTGCTGTCAGGATCGATACGGCGGCCGATGCGCTTTGTCATGTACTACCGAATTTTCCAGATTCCGCTACTGCGGTTCTTCTTCGAGAACATGCGGGCCATTCCGATCGCGGGCGCGATGGAAGATGAGCAGCTGATGAACGAAGCGTTCGAACGCGTCGATGAGGAACTGGCGGCCGGCAACATCGTCTGCATTTTTCCGGAGGGTGGCATTACGCGAGATGGCGAAGTGCAGCGATTCCGACCGGGAATCGAGAAAATAATTGCGCGTCGTGCCGTTCCGGTTGTGCCTGTCGCATTGGGAAGACTATGGGGCAGTTGGTTCAGTCGCCGGACGGGCGGTGGCATCCGTAAAGTACCCGGGCGTCTTCTTGCACGAGTACCGATCACGGTCGGAGAACCGGTGCCCGCGCGAGACGTTACTGCCGCAAAGCTGGAGCTGCTTGTCAGGACACTGCGCGGCGACGACCGATGATCATGACGCGCCACTGTGGTTCGTCAATCGCCCTCCGCAAGCGGCTGCGCGCGCGCGAGTTTTCGGTTCCACTCTTCAATCAGCCGGTCCTTGTTGCCAAACAGGCTCGGCCCTTGCGAATTCGTGAATCTCAGATCGGCAAGTTGTACGAAGCCATCACCGGCGATCGGCAGCAAGAGACGGTTGCCGAGCGCCGCACCGTCCTTCGCAACAGGACCACCGAAGACCATGCGCGCATGGTCGAGCGCCTTAGGCGCGAGTATTGCGTCGATCCAGACCAGACCGGCCACAGAGGCGCTGGCGCGATGAATCCAGTTCGACGTGCGAAACAGGACGCGCAGCCCACCCGGAGCAAAAGATACCTCCTCCACAGAGTCGGGCAATTGCAGGACCATCTCCCCGATCCGACCTTCAGCCAGACTGAACTGCTGCGCCAGATTGTTTTGATCGACCAGCACCAGAATTTGTGAGCGCGGCGATGCTTCAAGCCAGCGAATGGCCAAGTCGCTCTGCCACAGCGTCTGCACCTCCCAGCTGTCCGCTGCCTCACGGGAAATCACGCGCAATGCGCCTGATTCACTGCCTACATAAAGATGACTGCTGTCAGCGAACGTCATGCTTCTGTGCCGTTCGCCCAGATCGAAGCGCGCGAGCAGCTCGCCCGTGACCACATCGACGATTTCGGCGCTGTTCCCGTTGAGAACGCTGAGCAGATCAGCGTCGGGCGAAAACGCGAGTCTTTCGATCGGGTCGCCCTCGATATCGACAATATACGAATTCGGCAGACCGTCGGCCGTATTCCAAATTCGTATTGTGTTGTCGTCCGCTGCACTCGCGGCGAGTTTGCCATCTGCGCTGACAGTCAGATGTCGCACATCGACGCTGTGGCCGAAGAAACTAACGTCCTGGCTCTTTAGCGCGAGTGCCTGTTTGCCTTTGTCGGTCGATACTATGTGTACGTTGCCACGCTGATCACCAATGATGATCGACGCTGCATCAGGAGTCGACACGGCGACCGCGTCGCCCGACGGCGGCCAGATCGTCGGGCTCGAAATGAGCTCACTCGCGTCATTCTGCGCCGGCCGAACCGGTGCGCGCCAGAATCGCGCCGCACTGTTGACGCCGCCGGTTACCACGATCTGTTCATCTGCGCTGAACGCCAGCGGACTTGCCCCGTCGATCGTGCCCCCCGACCCAAGGCGGGGTCCGAGCAGTCGACCGTCCAGGCTGTCATAGACCTGATACCCTTTGGCCGGCCTGCCGACAAGCACTTTGGTACCGGAAGGCGAAAAACTGAGCTGCCATCGGCCCGCACCGAACTCCTCCAGCAACGGCTGCGTTGGACGATCGATGCGCCACAATGATGCGCCTTCCTCACCATACACTGCGCCCAGGACCTGCCCGCCGGCCGCGACAGTTATCTCGCTGGGCTGGGCTCCCAGGTCAATCTGCGCGATCAGCGATCCATCGCGAAAATTCCACACGCGCACGGCCCGGTCATAGTCCGCAATAGCTATGCGGTTTCCGCCGGAATCGAGCGAGACGAGCGCCGGTGTGCCTGCGATTTCCAGCGTCGCGTCGATGGAGACAGTATCAAGTGACCATAGCTCGAACGTCGTGTCACTGTCGCTGCGA
>CAMYMP010000213.1 GCA_947259435.1 uncultured Woeseiaceae bacterium | reverse complement strand
TAGGCATAAGCCATCGTCCAGCCGCCAACAACGCCATAAAACGCGAGCGCAATGATGGCGCCACCACCGCCGAGCACCACGCCCATCCAGCGCCAGTTTCCTGAGTGTCCGGACTCTTTGGCCACGGCCGCAATTGCCGCCGGCGGCCCCGCGGCGCCGCGCCGGCCGATCAGGAGTTCCGCCATCAACACCGGCAGGGCAAGAACGACAACAGCAGCGAGATAGATCAGGACGAACGCACCGCCGCCGCTGACTCCGGCCGTGTACGGGAACAGCCAGATATTGCCGAGTCCTACGGCGCAGCCGACCGCAGCCATGATGAAGGTGAACTTCGAGGACCAATGCATGCCGCCCGTTGTCGTCATGGTGTGTTCTCCCTAGGTGACCGCCGCACGCACCTGGTATCGCGCCTCTTTCCAGGATCGCTTGTCGAGAATGTCGTGAAGCCTGTCGACGGCATCCCACACGTCGACATATCGTATGTACAGTGGCGCGAAGCCGAAACGGACACCTGGCTGCCACGCTGCGTCGCGTCACGCGGGCTGACGAGTTCGAAGCCGAACGCGCCGCAACGTTCTTCGACCAGTTCGACGAACAGGTCGGTCATGCGCATGGACTTCTCGCGAATCGCGTCGATGTCGGCGCGCAGCATGATGTCGATGCCGATCTCGGCCATCGACAGGCTCGCCGTGGCTTGCGTCCCGGTCAGCATCTGGCGTATGTCGCCTGCGGGACGGTAGTCTCGCTCGAAGTCGAACGGCGCAGCGTGACCGTACCATCCCGTAAGCGGCTGCGTGTATTTGCCGTGATGCCGTTCGGCCGCAAACAGCAGCGCCGGAGCGCCTGGCCCGCCGTTGATGTATTTGTACGTGCAGCCAACCGCGAAATCGACGTTGCAAGCGTTGAGATCCACAGGCATTGCCCCGGCGCTGTGGCAAAGGTCCCAGACGGCTGCAGCGCCAACCGCCTGTGCCTTTTCAGTCAATGCCGCCATGTTGTGGATGCGCCCGGTCTTGTAATGCACCTGCGTGATGCAGATCGCCGCGACGTCCGCGTCTATCGCATCCATCAGGTCGTCCGCTTCCGCGAAACGAATGGAATAACCTTTGTCGAGTTCTTCGAGCAGCCCCTGCACCATGTAGTTGTTGGTCGGGAAATTGCTGCCTTCCATAACAACGATGCGTCGCTCGGGTTGCATCTGCAGCGCCGCGGCGACAACTTTGTAAAGATTGATTCCGGTCGCGTCCGTCAGCACGACTTCGTTCGGCTTGGCGCCGATAAGAGGTGCGATTTTGCAGCCGAGCGTCGATGGCAAGTCGTACCAGCCGGCCGTGTTCATGCTGCCGATCAGGCCCTCCGCCCATTCATGCTCGACGACCCGCTTCGCGCGCTCTGCGGCGGCCAGCGGCATTGCGCCCAACGAATTTCCATTCAGGTAGATGACGCCCTCGGGCAGGAAGAACTCTTCACGAAAGCCGGCCAGTGGGTCAGTTCGGTCCAGGGCTTGCAGGTCGGTTCGTGTTTTTGTCGTCATATTTTCCTGTCGGGACCGCCAACTGGCGGGCTTTACCTTACAATAGGACAGCCCATGCCGCACGACATAAGAAATTACATTGCTGGCGAATTCGTTACGTCAACGTCCCGGTTCGATGACGTCAATCCGGTCGACGGATCGCTGGTTGGCGTTGTCCATGAGGCGGATCGAGCGATCGTGGACCAGGCGGTTCAGGCGGCGCGCGAAGCGCTGCACGGACCCTGGGGTTCTTTTTCGGCGGCCGAGCGTGCTGCTTTGCTGCACACAATCGCCGACGGTATCGAGGCCCGGTTTGACGATTTCGTGGACGCCGAGATTGCGGATACCGGCAAACCCTCGATGCAGGCACGCACCCTCGACATTCCGCGAGGCGCGGCCAATTTCCGTTTCTTCGCGAGTCTGGTCAGCACCTCAGGTACCGAGTGCTTCGAGATGGGCACGCCCGATGGCGCGGGCGCACTGAATTACTCGGTACAGAAACCGCTCGGGGTGGTCGGCGTCATCTCCCCCTGGAACCTGCCGTTCCTGCTGTTGACGTGGAAGTTGGCGCCGGCAATGGCGGCGGGCAATACGATCGTCGCCAAGCCGTCTGAAGAAACACCGGCCAGCGCAGCGCTGCTCGCGGAAGTCATGCACGAAGTCGGCATTCCGCCCGGTGTGTTCAATCTTGTCAATGGCTTCGGTCCCGATTCTGCGGGCGAATTCCTGACATCGCACCCGGGCGTGGACGCGATCACGTTTACCGGGGAATCGGCGACGGGAAGCGCGATCATGCGTGCGGCTGCAGACAACGTAAAAGCGCTGTCTTTCGAACTCGGTGGCAAAAACGCGGCGATCATCTTCGAGGATGCGGACCTGGATCAGGCAATCGACGGCACGGTGCGATCGGTATTCTCCAACTGCGGTCAGGTTTGCCTTTGCTCCGAGCGTGTTTACGTTCACGAGTCGATTTTTGACGAATTTGTCGCAAGGTTGAAAGACCGTGCCGAAGCGCTGCGCATGGGCCGCCCTGAGGATGAGCAAACAGAGATCGGACCGCTCGTGTCGAAAGGCCATCGCGATAAAGTGCTGTCCTATTATGCGCTGGCGCGCGAAGAGGGCGCCGACATCGTGACGGGTGGCAGCATCCCGAAGTTCGATGACGAGCGCGACAACGGTGCCTGGATCGAGCCGACGATTCTGACGGGCTTGCCGGAGTCGGCACGCTGTGTCCGCGAAGAGATATTCGGACCGGTCTGTCACATCGCGCCGTTTGCGTCAGAGGAACAGGCGATCGCGATGGCGAATAATAGTGCCTATGGTCTCGCAGGCGCCATCTGGACGACGAATCTGTCGCGTGCGCATCGCGTCGCCCGCCAGATCGAAGCCGGTATTGTATGGGTGAATACCTGGTATCTGCGCGACCTGCGTACGCCGTTCGGCGGCGTGAAGTTGTCCGGGATCGGTCGCGAGGGTGGCATTCACTCGCTCGCTTTCTACTCCGAACCGACGAACATCTGTATCAAGCTATGACAAAACCAACGGCAAAGGTAGTTCAGGGCAAAGCGACGCCGCGCGGCCGCTTTCCTCACATCAAGCGCGCGGGCGACTTCCTGTTTGTGTCCGGAACGAGTTCACGGCGGCCCGACGATACGTTCGAAGGCGCTACAGTCGACGAACATGGGAATACACAACTTGATATCCGTGTGCAGACCCGCGCCGTGATCGAAAACATCAAAGATATTCTCAACAGTGTCGGTGCCGGCCTCGATGATGTTGTCGATGTCACGTCGTTTCTCGTAAATATGCAGGACTTCGAAGGCTATAACGAGGTCTATGCCGGGTACTTCGATTACGACGGGCCGACGCGGACCACGGTCGCGGTGCATGAGCTTCCGCACCCGCATCTGCTGATCGAAATCAAAGTCACGGCTTATAAACCCGAAACCGAGGCTGCACCATCATGACTCTGAACCGCCATCCGACCTTGGCTCCCTTCAACCTGCAGGGCTGGATCAACGAGCACCGGCACCTGTTGAAGCCGCCCGTGGCGAATCGCCTTTTGCATGATGATACGGGGATGATCGTCATGATCGTCGGCGGGCCGAATACGCGCATGGACTTTCACGACGATCCGGTCGAAGAGTGGTTTTACCAGATCGAGGGCGACATGATTCTGAAGATCGCGGCCGACGGCGACATCTACGACGTGCCGATCCGCGAAGGGGAGGTCTTCATGCTGCCGCCGCACGTGCGGCATGCGCCGCAGCGGCCGCAGGAGGGTTCTATCGGTCTCGTCGTCGAATCTCCGCGCATGCTCGGTATGAAAGATGGATTCGAATGGTACTGCTTCGAATGCAAACAATGCGTGCATCGCGCAGAGGTTTCGCTGACGGATCCGAAGGGTATCGTCGAGGAACTGCCGAAGATTTTCGACGCGTTCGACAAAGATACGGATGCGCGGACTTGCCCGAACTGTGGCGCCGTGCATCCGGGTAAAGGAGCGCCGCCGGAGGGTTGGGTGCAGCTATGAGCCCCGTCATCGACATACACTCGCATTTCCTGCCCGAGCAATGGCCGGATCTTGCGGAGCGCTTCGGCACGCCGGACTGGCCGTGGATGCGGCACACCGAAGCAGGCAAAGCGATGCTGATGGTTGGCGACAAAGAATTTCGCCCCGTCTACGATGCGTGCTGGAGCGCCAGCCGGCGCCTCGAGGAGATGGATCGCGACGGCATTGACCTGCAGGTGATCAGCGCGACGCCAATTCTGTTTGCGTATGGCAGAGAAGAAGGCCAGGGCCGGCTGATGTCACTTTGCCAGGTGCCGCTGCAGGATACCGACGCGGCCTGCGGGACATTGAGCCGCGCCATGCAGGAAGGACATGTCGGCGTGCAGATCGGCAACCATGTCGGCGAGCGCAATCTCGACGACGAGGGCTTGATTACGTTTCTGCAGCACTGCGCTGACGAGGGAGCCGCAGTCCTCGTGCACCCATGGGATATGCTGGCCCCGGAACGCACCGCAAAATACATGATGGCGTGGACAGTTGGCATGCCGGCCGAAACGCAACTCGGTATTGTATCGATGATCCTCGGTGGCGCATTCGACAGGCTCTCTGAAAAACTCAGGCTATGCTTCGCGCACGGCGGCGGCAGTTTCGCGTTTTTGCTTGGCAGACTCGACAACGCATGGCGACGACGCGATATCGTGCGGGGCAAGTCGAAAAACCTGCCATCGAGTTACCTGCGCCGTTTCTACGTTGACTCCGCGGTTTTCGATGCGACCACGCTGCGCTTCCTCGCTGATGTCATGGGCGAGGACCGCGTCATGCTCGGCTCGGACTATCCTTTTCCCCTCGGTGAGGAAAGCGTCGGCGAACTCATTCGCAATGCGTCGGGCTTCGATGATGCGGCGAAAGCCCGTCTGCTCGGTGGCAACGCGCTCGCGACATTACGCTGTGCCACGCATGGTCGGCCGTGATACGCCAACCGTGAGTTTTTCGCCGAGAACTTCACGACGAAAACGGAACAACTCCGCCGGGCGGCCCCGGCCGATGGCGCTGGTTCTGCCGACCGGCTCGACGAGGTCGGCGTTGGTCACAAGGCGACGGAAATTCTGTTTGTGCAGTTTGACGCCGCCGAGTGCTTCCGCAACGCGCTGTAATTGCAGCAACGTGAATTCGCCCGGCAGCAATTCGAAGACGACCGGCCGGTAGGTCAATTTGCCACGCAGCCGGCCGAGCGCCGTCGCGAGGATGCGCCGGTGATCGGATGCGAGCGGCAAGCCCGTCACGTCGGTCGAAATGTCTGTTGTCGCGTCGACAGCCGCGATCCTATTGCGGCCTGCAGCGGCGGCGTCACGCTGCGCCTCGGCCACAAGGCCGGCTTCGTACAAAAGTTCGTATCGCTCTAGCGCGAGGACGAGATCGAGGTTTGAGGCGTCTGCCTGCCCGAACGTCACGTTGACTCTCTCATGCCGTTGCTTCCGGTTGCGCTGGTCCTTCGGTTGCCTCGCCCAGCGTTGCAAAGCCGGCTCGAGCGTATCGCGCATGACATCAGGACGCCCGGAGCGCCAGTCTTCCCAGGGCAAAAAGCTGTACCACTCACGCCACTCGGCATCGGTTACTCCAACCTCGTCTTCGTGAGTCAGTGCGATATAGGCCACTGACACGACTCTCGGCCCGCCTTCAATCTCGCGCGGATCACGATTGCGATTGCCGAACGTGTACAGCTGCTCGACGTAGTAGAGGTCCAGTCCCGTC
>CAMYMP010000212.1 GCA_947259435.1 uncultured Woeseiaceae bacterium | reverse complement strand
ATATAACCATGACGACCGAAGCCAAATGGTCGGATTTCGCGAGCATGAACAGCGCAAAAACGCTGGCGGCTGCCAATCGCTTGCTGCCGGCGTGGGTTAGCCTGTTGCTCGTGGTTGTGATCGCATGGCAACTCGCCAAGATCATATGGATGCTCGTGCCCGGTCCATCGGCCGGCGACCCGGTTGTGGTGCCGGCCAGCGAGCTTATGTCGGCCGCCCGGTCAGACGACTCGGCCGATGCCCAGGCGATTGTTAGCGCGCATATCTTCGGCATCGCGGACAGTGACGAAGATGCAAACCTGCAGCCAATCCTAGAAGACACGTCGAATCTGCGTGAGACCAAGCTGACCAACCTGTCGCTCAGGGGCACGATTGCAGCTACCTACGAAGAAATGGCAGTTGCGATCATCGCCGATGGCAATAATGAAGAAAAAGTCTATACGATCGGTGACCCTGTGACGTCCGGAGCGGACCTGCATGCTGTATATGCGGATCGTGTCGTTTTGAACGAGAACGGGGTACTGACGAATCTGAAATTGCCGAAGGACTTCCCGCAGAGCAGCACGACGATCGCACGGCGCAACACGACGACCCTGACCAGAGCCACGAGTAACTCACCGAGTATCCAGTCAGTCGTTGCGCAAAACGTCTCGAAGCTTGCCGACGTAATTCGACCGACACCGTATTTCGTCAACGGACAACAGCAGGGCTATCGGGTCTATCCTGGCCGGAACCGGGCACAATTTTCGGCACTTGGCTTGCGTCCGGGAGACCTGATCAAGGATATTGACGGCCAGGCGCTTACGGATCCCACTCAGGCGATGCAGATCTTTCAATCACTAGACAGCGCGGACCAGGTTTCGGTGACCGTTGAACGTAACGGTCAGCCGCAGGTCATCGTGCTTAGTACAAGTCAACTCGACCTCGGGGACGAGAGCACCAGATGAAATACTTCAGACGTATGCAACCACGAGTTCGCCTCGTTGTCGCGCTGAGCCTTTGCAGCGTGATGGCCGCACCGTTGACGTGGAGTCAGCAAGCGACGATAACGCCAAATTACAAGGAAGCAGACTTGCGGCAAATCGTCGAGGCCGTCGGCGAAGTTACGCGAAAGAACTTCATCATCGACCCTCGCGTAAGCGCCAAAGTCACAATGTTGTCCTCAACACCGATGACGCCCGATGCGTTTTACGAGGCATTTCTGTCGATACTTCAGGTGCACGGTTATGTCGCTATCACATCCGGTGACCTTATCAAGATCGTACCGGATGCTACTGCACGACAGTATGCCGGTCCGCTTGGGGCTGCCGGTTCTGCAGGCGCAGACGATGTCATTACCCAGGTCGTTCAGGTACAAAACGTGGGGGCGGCACAGCTCGTGCCTATCCTGCGTCCGCTGATTCCGCAGTACGGCCACCTGGCCGCGCATCCCGGTTCGAACATGCTGATTATCTCGGACCGGGCAGCAAACGTGGCGAGGATGATGTCAATAGTCCGGCGCATCGATCAATCAAACGATGAGGACATCGAAGTCGTTCGACTGGACCATGCTTCGGCTAGCGAGATAGTAAGAGTCATGACGGCGCTAACCCAGGCGCCGCGCGCGGACGGTCTCCCGGTGTCGACCAGCCTCGTTGCCGATGCCCGGACGAACAGCGTTCTTATAGGCGGCGACAAGAGCGAGCGCCTGCGTCTGCGCGCCCTGATCGCACATCTCGATACGCCGCTTGAAGACGGAGGAGATACGCAGGTTCGTTACCTGCGCTATGCCGATTCCGAAGAGCTTGCGACGAAGCTGCAGCAACACTTCACGGCACAGTTGCAGGCCGCGGCAGGGCAGGCTGCCGGAGCTGCCTCGTCCGATTCCGTCAGCGTCTGGGCTGACACGCAGACCAACGCGATCGTCATCAACGCGCCGCCGAAGATGATGCGCTCGCTGATGCAGATCGTCGATAAACTGGATATTCGCCGCGCCCAGGTGCTTGTCGAAGCCATCATCGTCGAGGTCATTGCCGACAAGACCACACAATTTGGTGTGACGTGGGCGGTCGAGGGCACCGGCTCGAATACACCGATTGGCGTGACCAATTTTCCGGATATCGGCTCCGGCGTCGTACAGATTGGCGGCGCTGCCGGCAGTGGCGGACAAATCGATCCGACCAGTCTGATCGGCGAAGGAATAACGATGGGACTCGGCCGCATCAGTGATTCGGGCATCAGTTTTGCCTCTATCATCACGGCGCTGAGCGGCGACGCCGACACCAACATCATCTCGACGCCTTCAATCGTGACAACCGATAACGAAGAAGCCACACTCAACGTTGGCCAGGAAGTGCCATTCGTAACCGGCTCATTCACGAATACCGGCACCGGAACTGCCGGAGCGGTAAACCCGTTCCAGACGATTCAGCGGCAACAGGTCGGCGTCAAATTATCGATCACACCGCAAATCAACGAAGGTAACTCGATGCTGCTGACGATCTCGCAGGAGATTTCGAATATTGCGCAGTCCGCCGCCGGTGCCGTCGATCTGATTACCAATCAGCGCATCATCGAGACGACGGTTATCGTCGACGATGGCGAAATCCTCGTTCTGGGTGGCTTGCTCGAAGATACGTTGCGCGAGAGCGACCAGCGCGTGCCCGTGCTGGGAAAAATTCCCATCCTTGGCAATCTGTTCCGCAGCCGCAAGACCGACAAGGTCAAGACGAATCTGCTCATCTTTATTCGGCCGAAGATCCTGCGCGACGCGTCGCAGACCGCCACCGAAACCAATGCAAAGTACAATTACATCCGTGATGTTTTGGAGGGTAGTCGTGGCAAAGGGGTCTCGCTGATGCCCGGCGAAGAGCGTCCCACGGTACCGCCGATTGAAGAGTATGGAAAACAACAGCAAGAGGATGAGCAAAGTGACGAGTAGCGTCCCGCTGATCATCTAATGGAAAGCGAAACCGAAATCGTACTCGCAGCGGCGCCCGATACAACCTTGGAGAACACAATATCTTCGGCTCGGGCCCTGCCATTCTCTTTCGCCAAACGTCATGGCGTGCTGATTCGCGAAATCACGTCTGACGCGGCGGACGCAATTTACAGGCCAGGAGCCTCCGCCACGAGTCTTGCCGAGGCGCGACGCTTCGCCGGCGTGCCGCTGAAACTCTCGCGTGTTTCATCTGACGAGTTCGATGCGCTGTTGCAGGAGTCCTACGAGCAAGGCAGCAATAAAGCCATGCACATGGTCGATGGGCTTGGTGACGAGATGAATCTGTCACAGGTTGCGCAGGAATTGCAGGAACCGTCTGATCTGCTCGAAAGCGACGACGACGCGCCTATCATTCGGTTTATCAATGCCGTATTGACTGAAGCCGTCAAAGACAACGCATCTGACGTGCACATCGAGCCCTATGAAAACCGCCTCGGTGTGAGATTCCGCATCGACGGCGTGCTGCGTGAGATTCTGGAGACCCGCCGAGCACTCGCACCACTGGTCGTATCACGCATTAAGGTCATGTCGAAACTCGACATCGCCGAGAAGCGACTGCCGCAGGACGGACGTATATCATTACGCATCGCCGGGCGCGCAGTCGACGTTCGTGTGTCCACTATGCCATCCGGCCATGGCGAACGCGTCGTGCTCAGGTTGCTCGACAAACAGGCAGGGCGACTTGATCTGACGTCTCTGGGCATGGATGACCAGACGCAGAAAACCATGGACAAGCTGATCCATAAGCCGCACGGGATCATTCTCGTGACGGGCCCTACCGGATCCGGTAAGACAACAACGCTGTATGCGGCGCTCGAGCGCATTAACGACAACACCCGCAATATAATGACCGTCGAGGACCCGATCGAATATTTTATCGACGGCATTGGACAGTCACAGGTCAACACCAAGGTGGAAATGACGTTCGCGCGCGGCCTGCGCGCGATTCTGCGCCAGGATCCGGACGTCGTCATGGTT
>CAMYMP010000211.1 GCA_947259435.1 uncultured Woeseiaceae bacterium | reverse complement strand
TTCCACGTGCATGCTGCCGAGGATCTGGTCGATGTACAGACGACGACCAGGCGTTGCGGGCGCAGCATCATGGACCGCTTCGCCGACTTCGGCATCCCTGGCCCTAAAACGATTTTCGTCCACGGTACACATCTCGAACCGCGGGAAATGGATCTGCTGCATTCCACGGATTCGATACTCGTCAGTAATCCCGAATCAAACATGAACAACGGACTTCGCGTCTCACCCGTGCTCGACTTTCTCAGGCACGGCGTAACCGTCGGCATCGGCACCGACGGCATGTCTTCGCATTTGATTTCGCAGGCCCGCTCCATGTATCTGCACCAGCGCACCGACCACCGGGATCCAACGCTGGCGTTCGCCGAGTCCAGTGAGATCCTGTTGCATAACAACCGCAGCATCTGTAACCGCATTTTCGCGGAGCCGCGAGGCGCGCTGGCCGAAGGCCAGCTGGCTGACGTCGTCATTCACGATTACGTGCCGTTCACGCCACTTGATGCGGGCACCCTGTACGGACATCTCCTGTTCGGCCTGAGTTTCAGCCGTGTTCAGACGACGATCGCTCGCGGTCGAGTCATCGTCGATAACGGTCAGCTGCCGCATCTTGACGAAGCAGCTATTCGCGCCGGATGCGCCGATCGAGCCGCGGCGATATGGGCAAGGATTCACTAGTCGGGCGTGGCGATGACGAGCACCTCACATAACTCCTGGCAGAACTACTACACACCGCAATCCGTGGCCGAGGCGGTAGAGCTGCTGCAACGCTACGACGGTCGCGCGCGTGTAATCGGCGGCGGCACTGACCTCGTCGTTGAGACCCGCCGCGGATTGCACCGTCCGGTCGAAGCGATGGTGGATGCATCACGCATTGCCGGCCTAGACCGGATCACGCAAGAGGATGGCTACATCGTTATCGGCTGCGGCGTGACGCACAGCCAGATCATCAGAAACGAGCTCATCAATCGCTACGGCAGGTGTCTTGCCGAAAGCTGCAGCGTCATTGGCGGCCCGCAGGTGCGCAATGTCGGCACGCTTGCGGGCAATGTCGCCCACGCCCTGCCGGCCGGCGATGGAACGATCGGGCTGCTCGCACTGGGTGGGGAGATCGAGGTTGCCGGTCGTGCCGGAACTCAGTGGATGCAGCTTCAGGATTCGTTTCGGGCGCCGGGCAAGAGTTTCATCGATCGGCACAGGGAGGTACTGACGCGCCTGCGCTTTCGGCCAACCGGCAACGACGAAGGTTGCGCCTATCAGCGTGTGATGCGTCCACAGGGCCTCTGCCTGCCGATCATTTCGATGGCCGTGCGACTGCAACTCCGCGACGACATGATCGCGACCGCACGCATCAGCATGGGCCCGGTTGGTCCCGTGCCTTATCTTGCCGAACCCGCGATGGAGACGCTCATCGGCGGCCCTGTTTCCGCAGAACAGTTCGACAAAGCGACGGAGATCGCGCTCAGCTGCGTCTCACTGCGCGCGAGCAAATACCGCGCGAGTCACGCTTATCGCGAGGCCATGGTGCGCACTTACCTGCCCGATATTTTGTGGCGGGCTGCACAGCGAGCGGCCGGCGACGGGGCGAGCTTATGAGCAGGCTGCAAATGCGCGTAAACGGCGCGCCGGTTGATCTCGAGGTTGCCGGGTCACGTTATCTCTCAGAGGTATTGCGCCAGGATCTGCAACTGACCGGAACCAAGATCGGGTGCAATGAGGCCGAGTGTGGGATTTGCACGGTCCTGGTCAACGGCACTCCGGTACTCAGCTGCGTTTATCCTGCCCTCAAAGCGCAGGGCGCGGTGGTCGAGACGATCGAGAGCCTATCGGCCAATGGCGCGATGCATCCCCTGCAGCAGGCATTTCTGGATCACGGTGCGGTGCAGTGCGGCATCTGCACGCCCGGATTGATCATGACGGCCAAAGCACTGCTCGACGAAAAGAAAGCGGCAGGCGAGACGCTGACGGAACAGGACATCGGCACTGCACTTAAAGATACGTACTGCCGCTGCACGGGTTACCGGAGCGTCATTCGCGCTATCCTGCAGGCGTCCGGACAGGAGGTTGCGCCATATCTTCCCGACACCCGGCCTGCCGGGCGGGTGGTTGGCCAACCGGCACCTAATCCGGATGCGCGCGCGAAGGTAAGCGGCGCTGCGCGATACACCGATGACTATCAGTTCGCCGGCATGCTGTATGGGCGAACCAAACGCGCCGGCGTGCCCCACGCGCGTATTCGATCGATCGATGTTTCCGCAGCAAGCGCGCTCGATGGCGTACGCGCTGTCCTGACGCACAAAGATGTTCCGGGACGCAACCTGCACGGCCTCGTGGTCAGCGACTGGCCCGTGCTCTGCGGCGACAAGGTTCGGTATGCCGGAGATGCGGTGGCGATCGTGGCCGCCGACAGCGAAGAGGCCGCCGCCGCCGCGCTGGACCTGATCACCGTTGTCTATGATGAACTGCCCGTCGTCAACGACGCTATAGGCGCTGCTCAGTCCGACGCCCCACTGGTCCACGAAGGCCGCGCCGGCGGTAATCTGCTCAAACATATCGAGGTCGACAAAGGTGACATCGACGCAGGATTTGCAGACGCCGACGTGATCGTTGACCAAACCTACCGAACGCCCGCTACCGAACACGCTTTTCTCGAGCCCGAATGCTCGATCGGCGTGCCGGCTGCTTACAACCCCGCGGACTTCGGCGGGACCCTGCATGCCGCGGCGGTCCGCGGCGAGAACGCCAAACATGAGAAGACCACGATTTATGTCGGCAGCCAGATTCCTTACCAGGACCGCGAGCAGACTGCCGCTGCCTTAGGTGTGGCAGCAGAATCCGTGCGCGTTGTTGCTACGCTGACAGGCGGCGGGTTCGGCGGCAAGGAAGACATTGCGGGTCAGATCCACGCCGCGCTGCTCGCCGAAGTGACGCAGCGCCCGGTAAAGATGCTGTACTCGCGCCAGGAAAGTCTGCTGGTTCATCCGAAGCGACATGCGACGGTAATCCGGATTCGCACCGGCGCGACCCGAGCTGGCAAGCTGACCGCCGTCGAAGCAACGCTCTACGGGGATGGCGGCGCTTATGCCAGTCTCAGCGAGAAAGTGCTCGCACGCGCGACCACGCACGCGGCCGGCCCTTACGACGTGCCCAATGTGAAAATCGACTGCTTCGCGATGTATACCAACAACGCCCCGGGTGGCGCCTTCCGTGGCTTCGGCGTCCCGCAGAGCTGCTTTGCTGTCGAAAGCAACATGGACATTCTGGCGGAGCAGCTGGGCCTCGACGCCGTCGAGCTACGTCGCATGAACGCTCTGGACATCGGCGCGGTCACTTCGACAGGACAAGTGATGCGCGAGAGCGTCGGTTTGAACGAATGTATCGACAGAGTTGCCCGCGATATGCATAGCGGCGATTTTCGCTGGACCTGGGAAGAAGGCGATCGGCGTTTCGCCTGGGGCTTTGCTGTCGGTTACAAGAACACCGGGCTTGGCGGCGGTTCATTGGACAAGGCCAGCGCCGAAGTCGAAGTCTGCTTGCATTCCGGGCAAGCGCCAACGGCCGAAGTGCGGACCTCGTCGGCAGAAATGGGGCAGGGGCTGCCCGCTGTACTGGCCGCCTGCGTTGCCGAGGAGCTGAACATTCCGGCCTCCGCTGTGACTGTGCTGCTCGGCGACACCGATTACTGTCCGGACGGCGGGCCGACAACTGCGAGTCGGCAAACCTTCGTCAGTGGCAATGCGGCTCGCCTGGCCGCCAGAGAGGCGGCAAAGAAAGTCGCGGCCGGCAAAACCTGCGACAATATTCTGGTTCGCTACGACTACGAGGCGCCTGCAACAGAGCCGCTTGGCAAAGGTGGAGACATGCACTTTGCGTTCGGTTTTTGCGCTCAGGCCGCTCTGTGTGAAATCGATATGAACACGGGCGAAGTTCATGTGCACAAGATCATTGCGGCCCATGACGTTGGCCGTGCCATCAA
>CAMYMP010000210.1 GCA_947259435.1 uncultured Woeseiaceae bacterium | reverse complement strand
GTGACCAAGAACAACGTCAACAGGATCAAGGCCGGCGACCTGATCAAGCCCGTCGCCGAGGCCGTCGGCGGAAAAGGGGGCGGCCGGCCCGATTTCGCGCAGGCCGGCGGCAGCAATCCCGAGGCGCTCGACGCTGCGCTGAGGTCAGTGCCGGGCTGGATCGCAGAACACCTCGACTAGACCGCGGCCGGCCTCCCGGCTTATTGTTAAATCGCTGTATTTTAGCGCTTGGACAACAAAAATCTGCGCTGCGCGCATCCGTCGTCCGTTTTGGGCTAGTATTACAAGCGTTTAGGAGTACCACGCGCCAACAAGAACGGGGCAGAAACCCCGCAGGGATGGAGAATAATAGTCATGTTAATACTGACGCGACGCGCTGGTGAGACGGTCATGATCGGGAGCGATGTAACGATCACCGTCTTGGGAGTCAAAGGAAATCAGGTTCGCATAGGCATCAACGCGCCGAAGGACGTCGCCGTCCACCGCGAAGAGATTTACGAGAGAATCCAGAGCGAGAAAGCCGCCGAGGCGGGTGGCAGTTCGGCAGCCAAAGAAGAAGCGGCCGACTGAGCGCCGCGCTTTGTGCCAGCAGGGTTTACGTTCGCAAACCCTGCCATTACCATGTGCGGCCCCGGAGAGATGGCTGAGCGTCGACTAGAATCGCGGCATACGATTTTGCACGCTCGAGCATAGCGAGAGCGCCCCGCAGGGGCGAGAGGCGAAGCCTCGAGTCTACGCGCTCCCCGGGCGTCCCGAAGGGACGCGGAGCGCTTATGATGACAGTGAGTTTGTCGCGGCGTTGAGAAGCAAGAGTTACGGAGAGATGGCTGAGTGGTCGAAAGCGCTCCCCTGCTAAGGGAGTATACGTTAATAGCGTATCGAGGGTTCGAATCCCTCTCTCTCCGCCACTATTCTTAAGGTGTCATATTTTTAAGGTGTCAGGTTTATTTTTTGGAGCCTTTGCCTCAATTAACATGTTCAGCTTTGACCCTATCGTGATTAGATTGCGCAGCATACCGCCGAGCCAGCCTGATTGATTCGGACAACTACCTGCTCGCCTGCCGCCGGTACGTGGATTTGAATCCAGTGCGAGCCGCTATGGTCACGTCACCCGAGGATTACGCATGGTCAGGCTATCGAGGCCGGGTTGACCTGACATCAGTTTCGCTGCTCGGTGACCATAGTGTCTTCGACACGCTTGGCACATCAGTATTACAGCAGGCAGTCGCTTACCGGCGTTTCGTACGCGGGGGCAACCGGCAACGCAAATAGTCGTTAAATCGCGGAGCGAAGGACGATCGGGGTCGTGCCAAGCTGCAACCGGTAGCGTTCGACAATGCTGATCGGGTGCAACAGGGTCAAACGGATGCTTATTCGGCTGGCGAGATAACGACACGATGATCCGAGCCATCGTCGATTAGCTGCACGGTCGTAACCGACTTGCCGTCCACTTCGTAGGCGGCACCGGACTCGGCGATTTGGGCAGGATCATTGACCGATATCGAATAGCTCGAGTCACCCACGCGGTACTGAATGTCGAAATTCGGCCACGAGCGCGGCACGCAAGGCTGCAGCTGCAATTCGTTCTGGCGTCGCTTGAAACCCAAGACCTGCTCGAGAATGATGCGGTACAGCCACGCGGCCGAACCCGTGTACCAGGTCCAGCCCGCTTGACCCGCTCGTGGCGCCACGGAATAAATATCGCCGGCCAGCACGTAGGGTTCACCCAGATAGGTATCGGCCGCCGCTTTGTCCGTGACCCGCAAGAGTGGGTTCAAGAGGTCGACCCAGTGCATCGCTTGTTCGGGACGTCCGAGTTTGACCGCGGCCCAGACAGCCCAGGTAGCCGCATGCGTGTATTGGCCGCCATTTTCGCGCACGCCCGGCGGGTAGCCCTTGATGTAGCCCGGGTCATTGGGCGTTCTGTCAAACGGTGGTGCTAAGAGCTTGATAAGTCGGTGCTGTTCATCGAGGAGCCTCTCGGGAGCGGCGGCAAGCGCGCGGCTGCCGCGCTCCACTGATGCGAGTCCTGTTATGACAGGCCAAGTCTGCGCGTTGAGATCGATCTGACACTCGGTATCCGCGGCAGCACCCAACGTGGACCCGTCATCATAGTAACCGCGCAGATACCAGTCCTGATCCCACGCGTGACGTTCGAGTGAATCGACCAGTGCGTCGTGGCGGCGTTTATGTTCGGTCGACAGTAGCGCATCTCCACGCGATTCGGCGATCTCGGCGAATCGTGAATAGACATCTGCGAGAAACCACGCAAGCCAGGCCGATTCACCGCGGCCGGCAATGCCGACGCGGTTGAAGCCGTCGTTCCAGTCGCCCGTACCGATCAAGGGCAGCCCGTGCGCCCCGGTTGCTGCGCGTGCCTCGATCGCCCGGCAGCAATGCTCATAAAGACTGGCGGTTTGCTCGCCCGGAGAATATTCCGCATAGCGGTCCTCTTCATCGTGACGCAATGGCTCACCGCTTAGATACGGGACCCGCTCGTCGAGCACTGCCGAGTCGCCGGTGATACGAACGTACTCGCTGACAATATACGGCAGCCACAGCAAATCGTCGGAGCAGCGCGAGCGGACGCCGCGCAGAGGCGTATCGTGCCACCAATGTAGAGCATCACCTTCCGCGAACTGCACCGAGCAGGCTTTGAGAATCTGCTCCCGCGTCAGGTCCGGCCGGACGTGAACGAGTGCCAGGCAATCCTGCAGCTGATCCCGAAAACCGAAGCCCCCGGCTGCCTGGTAAAGGCCCGTGCGGCCCCACACGCGGCAAGCGAGATTCTGGTAAAGGAGCCAGTTATTGAAGAGGCAGTCGAGTGCCCGATTCGGCGTCCGAATCCGACACTGACTCAACAGATCCTTCCAGTAGCGCCGGGTCGCGGCAAAGCGTTCGTTCACGTAGTCGAGCACGCGAAAATTGGATGCGAGCTCAAGGGCACTCTCGCGGTCAACTTCGGCACCCACCACGAAACACACCTCGGTTTGCTCTTCCGAGCCAAGATCTACATGGATCTGGTAAGCGCAGCAGGGTTCGGCACCGGAAGAAATGTCTCCCGACAAGCCCAGACGCTGCAGCGCAACCGGCCGCGAGGGATCCCTGGCGCTACCGAGAAACTCACGTCGATCGGTCGTGAACCCGTGCAGTGGTGATGTCGAGGTCACAAAGGCAACGCGCTCATGCCCGAATCTTGGCAGCAAATTGCGCGCGAGGAGGACGCTTCGATCTGCGCTGATATCCGTGAAGATGAACGGACTGTTGTCCTCGTAATGATTTCCGAGAACCCATTCGACGAAGTAGGTCAATGTAAGTCGCCGCGGACGCCGCGCCATGTTTCGCATTTGTATCCGAATGCACTTGACGGGGTATTGCATGTCGACAAAACACTCGACGCGTTGCCGGACCTCGTGTGAGCCATGCTCAAACGTCGTGCAACCTGCTTCGTGACGCACGATGTATTGCTCACTGCCCGGTTGTGGCCAGGGCATCGGCGACCAGAACTCGCCCGTCTCTTCGTCACGCACATAGAGGGCCTCGCCGGCCCGGTCACAGGTCGGATCGTTGTACCAGGATGACAGTCGATTCTCGCTGGAGTTACCGAACCAGGTTGTCGCCGCGCCACGTTCGCTGACAATACTGCCGAACCTGGGATTGGCCATGACGTTAATCCAGGGTGCTGGTGTCGGTGCCGATTGCGAGACGCGAACGACGTAGGCGCCCGACTTTGCGTCGATGCCGCCGTAACCATTATCAAATTCGAGGTTCGCCGCCGTATCCAGTCCGAAATCGATTCCGGCAGACGCGTCAGCCGATCTCGTTGGTAAGAATTCCGGCAGGTCGCGGTGACGTCCGCGTCGATCTGGGCGCCGGTACTTCTCGACCAGTTGCTCGAGCCGATTGCGTACGGGTTCAGCGTAGCTCGATGGCGATTCGTCAGCCATTATGACGTCGATGGCAACGCCGCGGTGACCCAGATACGACTGTAAGATGAGAAGTTGCTTCGCAAAATCGCTGTCAGTGTTGCCTCGCAAACACGCCATACCAATGGGGTAGTCGCCCGATATGCCGCGTGACCATAGCGCGCTTTGAATACTATGTGTCAACGACATTCTGGTAATTGCTGCCGACGAGATCGGCTTCGGCCACAACATATCGGCATAGATCGTGAGCAATCGGATAGCTTCATCGGAATTCACCGACAGGTCAGTAAGCTCAGCTGCAGCACGATGGCGCGCTTGATCGAGGCTGAAGTTTATTCGCTCGAACGAGCGGAAATGACCGATAAGTTCCAGGGCTTGAATTCGGTCCGAAGATACGGCGACCAGGTAGGCAACTTGCGTGGTCGCGCCGGCAGGAATCTCGAGCGTTACGCTAACCGCCGCGGCCGGGTCAAGGCTGTCAGGCTTTGCGATCGTGTCCGCGGGTTGCTCGTCCACGAGTTGAGCGGGTCGGCGGTAACTACCATTTCGCCCAAGAAATGCCCTGCGATCGGATTCGAAACTTAGTGTTGATTTGAATTCATCGGCAGCGACGACACCAAACGCGCAACACAGGCCTGCTTCATCAGCACTTCGAGGTCGGCGCGTGAATAATAGCGCTGTTTGCTCCTTACGGTATTCGTGCTCGATAAAAAGTTTGTTAAACGCCGGATGACGCTGATCTTCTGCCGCATATGCCAGCGCGATCTCTGCGTAATGCGTGAGTGTGATCTTGCGTCGCTTCGCCGACTCGTTGGTAATCGTGACGCGCTTGATTACTACGTCGTTATCGGGCGCGACTCCGACCATCAGACGCGCGTGGAGTCTCCCGAAGCGCTGATGCAATTCGGTTTGATAGGGAGCACACCATAGCTCAGGCGCTGCTGTATCGGAATTAGCCATGACACCGATGATGTCAATCGCGTCCGAATCCGGATCGGACAAGTAGATTCGGTCGCCGCCTTCAGGACCCATTGTTCGCGGTTGCCAACGGGTGATG
>CAMYMP010000209.1 GCA_947259435.1 uncultured Woeseiaceae bacterium | reverse complement strand
GGCGGCCTTGCGGCCCACGGCTGTAACGAGTACCTGAGTTTCGGCCATGTCGACCAGGACCGCGCCGTCTGCCTGACGGGCAATTGCCCCGGTTTCCAGCGTGACCAAATGTTCCCCATATTGGAACGATTTAATTACTGATTTCACAATATTTCTCTACTTGAAGATGAATGTGGCAATAGCAAGCCGTTGCGATCCCTTCCCGGGAGCGGCACGACTTTAGCCCTTGCCAGAATGACTCGTCGGTTAACGACGAAGACCGAGCCGGGTAATCAGCTCGCGATACCGGTCCTGATCCTTCGCTTTGAGATAATCCAGCAGCTTACGCCGCTTATTGACCATTCTAAGCAGACCCTGACGGCTGTGGTGATCTTTCTTGTGCTCACCGAAATGCTCGGTGAGTTCTGCGATACGTGCAGACAGCAGTGCTACCTGTACTTCGGGAGATCCCGTATCCGCGTCACCGCGGGAATATTCAGCAACTATGCTGGTTTTTTGCTCACTTGACAGTGACATTTCCAATTACCTCAATCTTTCTCTTTTTGGCCCTTTTTTGCAGCGCGCATTCTAGCGCCTGTGCAGACCTATTAACAGTCAAAAACCCATATCTAGCCGTTTTTTTCAGTCGTGCGGAAAACCCGCCTGGGCGCAAGCCTGCCATCGACCGACAACTGGCCCACGCCGGTGAATTTGGCGCTCGCGCCGTAGACTCTGACCAGGCGACAAGAACTCGTCCCCGGCGCCTCGACCTCCTGCCCAGCCGAAAACCGCGCCGCGGATTCTGCATCCAGGTGCACGGCGGGCATACTCTCCAACGCCGTGTCCGGCGGGAGAAGGCGGGCCAACACGGCCGCCGATCCTGATGCGGCCGCAGCCTCGATATGCGTCAGATCGACCATATCCGATGACTGGAACGCACCCACCGTTTCGCGGTGCAACCGGGCCGTGTGGGCCACAGTTCCTGCCTTTTTTGCAATATCCTCGACCAGGGCCCGGACATAGGTGCCTTTCGAGCAGTGCACCCGAAAAACCAGCCGACTGCCGGCGATCTCCAGCAGACAGATCTCGTCAATCCGGATCGGTCGCGGCTCCCGAGGCACTGTCTCGCCCTTACGGGCAAGCTCATAGAGCCGTTTGCCGTCCTTTTTGAGGGCAGAGTACATCGGCGGGATCTGCGTCGATTCGCCAAGGAATCCTTCCAGTATTCCGGTCCATTCCTCGGCCGACAGTTCGGGCACCGCTGCCGTGGCGACAGCTGTGCCGTCCGCATCGCCGGTATCCGTCGAAATACCGAGTTTCGCGGTCACGCGGTATGTCTTGTCGGCATCGAGCAGAAACGCACAGACTTTTGTCGCCTCGCCAAAACACAGTGGCAGCATTCCGGTCGCGGCAGGATCCAGGCTGCCCGTGTGGCCGGCCTTGCGGGCATTGATAAGTCGCTTGACCTTCTGCAGGGCCTGATTCGATGTCAGGCCCGCCGGCTTATTCAGAAGCAACAATCCGTCGATCTGCTCGGATCGACTGTGCGCGCGGCGACTCATGGCAATTAGCCGTGGTCGTCGGCGTGCAGAGCTTTGTCGATCAATTTACTGATCTTCGCGCCGTGTTCCGCACTATCGTCATGAACAAATCGTAGCTCCGGCACATGCCTAACCTTGATGGCGTGGCCGAGTTTCGCACGCAGGAATCCGGAAGCCTTGCCAAGCCCCTCAAGGGCAGCCTCCGGCCGATGGTCGGGATTCAACACGCTAAAATATACCCGCGCCACGCTGAGATCACGCGACAAGTCTACCGATGTCAACGACACACCGAGTAGTCGCGGGTCCTTTGTCTCGAATCGAAGCAACTCGCTGAGCGTACGCAGTATCTGCGCGCCCAGGCGCTGATTACGTGAAAATTCGCGAGGCATTATTCTAGCGTGCGGGCGACTTCAATGCGCTCATAGCACTCGATATGATCGCCGACTTTGACGTTGTCATAGTTCTTGACACCAATGCCGCATTCGGTGCCAGACTTGACCTCGTTAACATCGTCCTTGAAGCGACGCAGCGATTCGAGCTCACCTTCGTAGATCACAACGTTATCACGCAAGACGCGGATCGGATTGTGACGCTTGACGTACCCTTCCGTAACGATGCAGCCTGCGATGTCGCCGAGCTTCGGCGACGAGAATACTTCTTTGACCTCGGCCAGGCCAACGATCTGTTCGCGGATCTCCGGCGTCAAGAGCCCACTCAGGGCCGCCTTTACGTCGTCAATTGCTTCATAGATGATGCTGTAGTAGCGGACGTCAACGCCGGATTCCTTGATCGACGCACGAGCAGCCGCGTCGGCGCGAACGTTAAAGCCAATAATCACGGCATTGGACGCAGCCGCAAGGTTGGCGTCAGTTTCCGTGATGCCGCCGACGCCGGAACTCAGGACATTGACCTTGACCTCATCGGTCGACAACTTGACGAGCGCATCACGCAGCGCTTCGGCACTGCCATGAACGTCGGACTTGATGATCACGCCAACCGTGGACTCATCACCATCGCTCATCTGACTGAACATATCTTCGACACGAGGAAATCATCACCGGCGCTTGGTGTCTTGGACAGGCCGAGCACGACCGCCGGGCTCGATGGGCCTGCTTCCGCGATCGACTGACCGGTTTCATCGAACATGTTGCGAACGCGGCCGTACTCTTCGCCCGCGATGATCATGTCGCCTTGTTTCAATGTACCTGCCTGAACCAGCAACGTTGCGACCGCGCCGCGCCCCTTCTCAAGACTCGATTCGATGACAAGCCCCTGAGCAGGACCGTCTGAGATAGCCTTCAGATCCATAAGCTCAGCCTGCAGGAGAATGGATTCGAGCAGTTTGTCAACGCCCTCACCCGTTTGTGCCGAGACGTTGACGAACAGCTGCTCGCCGCCCCACTCCTCAGGGATAACCTCGTGCTGCGACAGCTCGTTTCTGACGCGTTCCGGGTCGGCGTTGTCGCGGTCGATCTTGTTGACAGCCACGACGATCGGCACGCCCGCGGCCTTCGAATGCAGGATCGCTTCGATGGTCTGCGGCATGACGCCGTCATCGGCTGCGACAACGAGAACAACGATGTCAGTCGCCTGAGCACCACGCGCACGCATTGCAGTGAACGCCGCATGGCCCGGCGTATCGAGAAACGTGACTTTGCCCTTTTCCGTTTCAACCGAGTAGGCGCCAATGTGTTGCGTAATTCCGCCGGCTTCGGCATCCGCAACATGGGTTCGGCGAATGTAGTCGAGCAATGAGGTCTTGCCGTGATCGACATGGCCCATGATCGTAACCACAGGCGACCGGCTGACTTCCTCGCCTGTCAGCTGCTCTTCGGTTGCGAGAAGCTGTTCATCGACGTCCGCATCTGTAGTCGGTATGGCGACGTGCCCGAGTTCCTCAACAACCAGCGTCGCCGTGTCCTGATCGATGACCTGATTGATCGTGACCATCGCACCCATATTGAACAGCACTTTGACAACTTCGTTACCCTTAATCGCCATGCGTTGCGCCAGTTCGGATACCGCAATGCTCTCTGGAATCTCCACCTCATGTACAACCGGGGCCGTCGGTCTCTCGAAGCCGTGCTGCGCGTCGCCGCTCAGTGATACGGCACGTCGGCGCACAGGCGTCTTGCGCCTGCGACGCCCGCTTTTGTCCCCGGCCACATGCAATTCCTTGCGGCCGTAACGTGTTTCACCTGCCTTGGGCTTCGGTTTAGCTTTTTCTTTGGTGCGGCGAGCCCGGGCATCCTGTTCCGCTTTTTCAAGCCGTGTTTTTTCCTCTGCCGCTGCAGCCGCTGCTTGGTCAGCTGCTTTGCGAGCCTCCTCTTCAGCATTCAGGCGCGCCTGTTCGGCTTTCTCGCGTTCTGCTACTTCCTGCTTGGCAGCCTGCTCTTTTTCAGCGTTCAGACGCTCCTGTTCGAGCCTCTCCGCCTCGAGCCGATCTTCCTCTTCCTTGCGTTTGCGATCGAGCTCTTCCTGTTCTAGCTGCGCCTGCTTTTCGAGGACATCGCGCTTGATGTAAGTGCGCTTCTTGCGGACTTCGACGTTGACGGTGCGCGAACGCCCTTGAGCACCCGAGAGCCTCAGCTCCGACTGCGACTTCCTTTTTAGTGTGATGCGCCGGGGCGCGGCATCGCCCGCTGCGGGCTCTTCCTGCCCGTGGCTGCGACGCAGGTGAGTAAGCAGTTCGAGCTTTGCGTCATCGCTAATCTTGTCATCAGAGCCACTGACTTTAATACCAGCCTCGTCCAGCTGCGATAGCAGCTTGTCGACCGGCACTTTCAGTACCTCAGCAAATTGTTCAACTGTCACGTCAGCCATTCTTCAACTCCGCGTAACCAAGCATTCAGGCCTGCTGCTCTGCTTCGAACCAGTGCGCGCGCGCCTTCATGATCAGGGCCGCTGCTTGCTCCTGATCCATTTCGTTAATCTCGAGCAGATCATCGGTTGCAAGTTCGGCCAGATCCTCGCGTGTCACCACGCCCTTGCTTGCCAACAGAAATGCCAATCCCTTGTCCATGCCCTCGAGGTTCAGAAGATCCTCTGCGGGCTCGGTCTCGTCGATTTTTTCCTCTTGCACGATCGCCTGCGTCAACAAGACGTCGCGCGCCCGGCTGCGCAGTTCGTCGACGATGTCCTCGTCGAACTCCTCGATCTCAACAAGCTCCGCGGCGGGTACGTAAGCAACTTCTTCAACCGTGGAAAAACCTTCCTGAACCAGAATCAATGCAACCTCTTCGTCGACATCGAGCTGCTTTGAAAACAGCGAGATCAGCTCTTTCATTTCGGATTCGCTCTTCTCGTCGGCATCGGCTGCCGTCATCACATTGAGCTCCCAACCGGTCAGCTCACTCGCGAGCCGAATATTCTGGCCGCCGCGCCCGATTGCCTGCGAAAGTTTGTCCTCATCGACAGCGATGTCCATGCTATGAGCATCTTCATCAACGACGATGGAAACCACCTCGGCCGGTGACATGGCGTTAACGACAAATTGCGCCGGATTTTCGTCATACAGGATGATGTCGACGCGCTCACCGGCCAACTCGTTCGATACCGCCTGGACACGTGAGCCACGCATGCCGACACATGCACCGACCGCGTCGATGCGCTTGTCATTACTTCTAACGGCGATCTTCGCGCGAAGACCCGGGTCACGGGCGGCGCCAAGAATGTCGATCAGGCCCTGGCCCACTTCCGGCACCTCGATTTTGAAGAGTTCGACCAAAAACTGCGGCGATGTCCGCGTCATGAACAGCTGGGGGCCACGCACTTCGGAACGAACCTCGATCAACAGCGCCTTGATGCGGTCCTGGGGGCGAACCGGCTCGCGCGGGACCATCTGCTCGCGCGCGACAAAGCCTTCGGCATTGCCACCAAGATCAATGTAGACGCCATTACGATCGACACGCTTGACCAAACCGGATAGCAACTCGCCTTCGCGCCCCTGAAACTCCTCGACAACCTGCTCACGCTCAGCCTCGCGAACCTTTTGCACGATGACCTGCTTCGCCGTCTGCGCCGCGATGCGGCCAAACTCGACAGACTCCATCGGCACCTCCACGTAGCCGCCGGGCTCCGCATTTTCATCGATGTCGACGGCGTCGATCATGCGCAGCTCACGATCAGGAACTTCGAGTTCTGTTGATTCGTCCTCGAACACGAGCCAACGACGGAACGTATCGTAATCGCCCGTCTCGCGATCGATCGCGACGCGAACCTCGATGTCCTCACCGTGCTTTCTGCGCGTGGCAGACGCCAGTGCGGCTTCGATGGCCTCGAAGATAATGTCCTTCTCAACACCCTTCTCGTTCGAAACGGCGTCCACAACCATCAAAATTTCTTTGCTCATTACCAAAAACTCCAAAAAATCCCGCGCCGTTACCGTCCCGCGGGGACCAGTCGGGCGGTATCGATCGTTGCCATCGGCAACGAATGCGGCTCACCGTCCACCTCGACCACTATGTTCTCGTCGTTCGACGACACCAGCGTGCCCCGAAATCGCTTGCGCCCCGCAATCGGGAAGCGCGTCTGCACCTTCACCGTTTCTCCTGCAAATCGTTGAAAATGCTCAACTTTTGTCAACTTTCTGTCCAGCCCTGGCGACGAAACCTCGAGGTTGTAGTGCCCGGGCAGTGGATCCTCGACATCGAGAAGCGCACTAACCGCCATACTTACCTTCTCGCAGTCGTCGAGCGTGATGCCATCGGGCTGATCAATAAACACCCGTACAACACCGCTCTTGCCACCCAGTCGCGCCTCCAGATCCGTCAGTTCGTAACCCAGTCGTTCGATGCTCGGTTCCAGCAGTTTTCGCAGCTCATCCGCTGTCATCCAAGCACCTATCTATCTGTTTAAAAACAAAAAATGGGCCAATGGCCCATTCTTCTTCTTCGCAGTTCTGCTGCCCTCAGACAACAAAAAACCCCTACGCGGGGCCTTCTCTACCAAGACTCTGGTAGCGGCGTGTCAAACAGCACACCACCGCGTCGGGGCGGGATTATACGGTAGTCGC
>CAMYMP010000208.1 GCA_947259435.1 uncultured Woeseiaceae bacterium | reverse complement strand
ATGTCCAAATCCCGCGGCACTTTTATCAAAGCTCGCACCTACCTCGACAACCTGAATCCGTCCTATTTGCGCTACTACTATGCGGCAAAGCTCGGGCCGACCATCGAGGATATAGACCTCAATCTGGACGACTTTACGGCGCGCGTGAATTCGGATCTTGTTGGCAAACTCATCAATATCGCGAGCCGCTGTGCAGGATTCATCGGCAAGCGGTTTGACGGCGAGCTGGCCGATGCGCTGCCCGAGCCGGCATTGTTTGCGGACGTTGCAAAGGCATCGGAGAAGATTGCGGAGCACTTCGAGCGTCGCGAGTACTCCAAGGCCATGCGAACGATTATGAGTCTGGCCGATACGGCCAATCGCTATATCGACGACAAGAAGCCGTGGGTCATGATCAAGAATGAAGACCAACTCGACGAGGTCCAGGCTGTTTGCACTCAGGGTCTGAATATGTTCCGCAGCCTGATGATCTATCTTGCGCCTGTGATTCCTGCTGTTGCCGAGGATGCCCGCGCATTTCTCGGCGAAGACAGCTGGAGCTGGCCCTCCGCTGCCACCCCGCTACTTGGCGTAACCATCAATAAATTCACACCTCTGCTGACGCGTGTCGAAGCAAAACAGGTTGAAAACATGATTGAACAGTCCAGAGAGAGCCTTGCCAAGCCCGTAAGGGCGCATGACGATGACTACATCGGCATCGATGATTTTGCCAAGGTCGATTTGCGCGTTGCACGCATCGACAAAGCCGAGGCTGTCGAGGGTGCCGACAAACTCCTGGCGCTGACGCTGAATCTCGGTGATACAACGCGCCAGGTATTTGCCGGGATCAAGGAGGCTTATCAGCCCGATAGCCTCGTCGGACGACATGTCATCGTCGTCGCCAATCTCGCACCACGAAAGATGCGTTTCGGCGTATCCGAAGGCATGGTGCTCGCGGCCGGTCCGGGCGGCGAGGATATTTTCTTGCTGGCGCCAGATGACGGCGCTGAGCCCGGAATGCGCGTCAAGTAAATCAGGCAAATCATGACTGAGCTTATCGTCATCCTGGTTGGCACGGTTCTCGTCAACAACTTCGTTCTCGTCCGCTTCCTCGGCCTGTGCCCGTTCATGGGGGTATCGCGAAACCTCGAAGCGGCCGCCGGCATGTCCCTGGCAACGGCGTTTGTCCTGACACTGTCGTCAGCGACCGCATACCTGCTGCATCAGTACTTGCTAGTGCCGCTGGGACTCGAATACCTGCGCACGATCAGCTTCATTCTGGTCATCGCGGCGAGTGTGCAGTTCACTGAGATCATGGTGCGGCGCCTGAGTCCGCTGCTGAATCAGGTACTGGGCATCTACATTCCACTGATCGCGACCAACTGTGCCGTGCTTGGCGTTGCGCTGCTCAACGTGCAGCAGTCGAAGGGATTCGTGCAGTCCGTGTTCTTCGGATTTGGCGCGTCGGCCGGATTTGCCCTCGTGCTGGTCATGTTTGCGACGATTCGCGAGCGTCTCGAAGCAGCCGATATACCGGCCCCGTTTCGCGGTACCGCGATTGCGTTGATGACCGCCGGGATCATGTCGCTGGCCTTCATGGGTTTCTCGGGCATGGCTCGACCGTGAGTCATGTGACTCGATATGTGGATCGCAATACTCACAATCGCAGTCATCGCATTGCTCGCCGGGATTGCGCTCAGTTTCGCGTCTCGAAAGCTGCCTGCAGATGACGGAGACCTCGTTGAGCAAGTCAACAATCTGCTGCCGCAAACTCAGTGCGCACAGTGCGGCTACCCTGGCTGCCGGCCATATGCGCAGGCGATCGTGGACGGCGATGCGGCGATCAACTTGTGCCCCCCCGGCGGCGAAGACACGATTCGACGCCTTGCGGCAAAACTCGGCCGCGGCGTACTGCCGCTCGCGGAACAGCCACCTCTCGAGCGTGCGGTCGCGATTATCGATGAGTCGCTCTGCATTGGCTGCACTCACTGCCGCAGTGCATGCCCGGTCGACGCCATCGTCGGAGCACATCAGCTAATGCATACGATTATCGAGTCTGAGTGCACGGGTTGCGAGCTCTGCATCGCTCCGTGCCCGGTCGACTGCATCAGCATGCGGAGCCTGTCGTGAGTGCCCCTACCTACGACCTTGGCAAGCTGCACGGTGGCCTGCGCCTGCCGGGAAACAAGGAGACGTCGACCGCAGCGGCTATTCAGAAGGTCCCGCTTCCGGCGCAGCTCATCCTGCCGATAACGCAGCACGCCGGCGATGCCGCCGAGCCCATTGTCGGCATCGGTGAGCGCGTACTCAAGGGGCAGTTGATAGCCGAGCCGTACGGCTCGTTAGGCGCACCGGTACACGCATCCTCATCCGGAAAAATCGTGGCGATAGAGCCGTGGCCCGTCTCACGACGCAACGGCGACAACGCACCGTGCATTGTCATCGAATGCGATGGAGAAGATCGTGCGGTCGAGGTTGCAGAGATCCTGCCTGCTTATGACACGCTGCCGGCTGATTTTCTGCTCAGCAGAATCCTGCAGGGCGGCATAGTCGGATTGGGCGGTGCCGTATTCCCGACCGCGCAGAAACTCATGCAGGCCGCGACGGGCGACCTGGAATATCTGATTCTTAACGGCGTCGAGTGCGAGCCCTATATCAGCTGCGACGATATGCTGATGCGCGAGTACGCTGAGAAAGTCCTTAGTGGTGCACGCATCCTCCTGCACGCGCTTGGACTGGGTACTTGCTACATCGCTGTCGAGAGCGATAAGCCCGACGCAATACGGCGGCTTGGCGAGGTGCTAGGCGAACTCGATGATGACCGGCTCGTGCTCAAGCAGGTCCCGACCATCTATCCATCAGGTGGCGAGGATCAACTTGTGCAGCTGGTCACCAATCTGGAGGTGCCCACGGGTGGCTTGCCGACGGACGTGGGCTGTCTCGTGCAAAACGTCGGCACAGCCGTCGCAATTCATGACTGGATCATCGACAACGAACCGCTGCTCTCGAGGATTACGACGGTTACGGGCGACGGCGTTGCACAGCCGACGAATGTCGCAGCACGGATCGGCACGACGGTCGCAGATATCGTCGATTTCGCCGGCGGCTACACCGACCGCGCAGAACAGCTGATCATCGGCGGACCGATGACGGGGAGGTCCGTCACGACGGATCGCGTACCGCTCGTCAAAGCGACGAACTGCATACTGGTCTTGTCGAAGACGCCGTCGGGCGGTTTAGAGCGGCCGTGCATACGTTGCGGCGACTGCGCAGCCGTGTGTCCGGTGCAATTGCTGCCGCAGCAACTGTTCTGGTACGCGTGTGCCGATGACGAAGCGAAATTACGCAGCTATGGTCTTCTCGACTGCATCGAATGTGGCTGCTGTGATCTCGTCTGTCCGAGCCACATTCCATTGACCGCCGATTTTCGCACCGCCAAGGCGAGAATGCAGGAAAAGGCGGATGAGACCGCGCGCGCCGAGCGAGCTCGAAAGCGCTTCGAGGCACGCAACGAGCGGCTCAGGCAAGAGCAGCACGCTCGCGACGCGGAGCTCGCGAAGCAAAAAGAATCCGCCAGGACAGCAGGACCTGACGCGATCGCCGAAATCCTGAAGCGTAAACGCGATCAGCTGGACGAGGACCAGTAATGGAATTTGTCAGGCGAGAAGCGCCGTACGTGGATTCGAAGGCCGATGTCGCAACTGTCATGCTGCAGGTTCTTGCCGCGTTGATCCCGGCCGCCCTTGCGCATGTGTGGTACTTCGGTCCGGGCCTGCTTTTGAACCTGATCGTTGCCACAGTATTTTGCGCCGGCGGCGAAGCGTTGATGATGCGCGCGCGAGGCAGAGATCCGGAAACGGCACTTTCGGACTACAGCGTGTTCGTCAAATTTGTGGGTTGCGCCGCGCATGGGCGATATTGACTATGTCGGCCTCAGTATTCTCCAGACCGTCAACTACACGCTGACCGGCACTCTTCCGGATGCACTGACGTTCGATGCGATAAGCCGCGCGACGCCGCTCGACGCGATGCAGTCCGGGCTGCGTGGTATGCGCACGTATGCCGAAATCCGAACGAACCCTATGATGGGCGACTTCGGTGGTCGCGGTTGGGAATGGATAGGCAATTTCTTTGCGATCGGCGGCTTTTGGCTGCTGGTCAAGAAGATAATTCGCTGGCAAATCCCGACAGGCGTGTTGGCTGGCCTGCTGATTCCTGCTGGCTTGATGTACATTATTGCTCCCGGCAGCAACGCAAGCCCTGGATTTCATTTGTTCTCGGGGGCAACGATTCTGTGCGCGTTCTTCATTGCAACCGATCCGGTTTCCGCTGCGACGAGCCCCAAAGGCCGTCTAGTCTATGGTTTCGGCATCGGCTTTCTGATTTTCGCGATTCGAAAATGGGGCTCTTATGCGGATGGCGTTGCGTTCGCCGTGTTACTGATGAACATGGCAACTCCGGCGATCGATCGCCTTACGCGCCCGCGTATCGTCGGACATCCGCGGCGCGGTGACCGGCAATGAACGATCGCAGCATCGTCAAAACCGGCATGACGCTCGCGATCATAGCGGCAGTCTGCACGGCGCTTGTAGCCGCGACGTACCAGTTAACCGAAGAGCGGATCGAAGCCAATGAGAAAGCGCTGCTCGAGCAGAGCCTGCAGCCGGCTCTCACCGGCATTTTCTACGACAGCGACGTAAGTGAGTCCCGCCTCGTGTTGCAGCCGCCACATGAGCTGCCGGGTAATGATCCAGCGATCATTTACAGGGTATTCGCGGAAGGTGAACCTGTCGCTGCGCTGTTCGTCGTCACGGCTCGGGATGGGTTTGCCGGACCTATACGAATTCTGCTTGGCGTCGAGGTATCCGGCGTCGTTACTGGCGTACGCATCCTGCAACACCGCGAAACGCCGGGTTACGGCGACAAAATCACATCGGCGCGATCCGACTGGGTCTATCAATTCGACGGGCGATCGCTGGGCGACCCGCAGATAGCCGGTTGGGCGCTAAAGACTGACGGTGGCGAGTTCGACCAACTCACCGGGGCATCGATAACTCCGCG
>CAMYMP010000207.1 GCA_947259435.1 uncultured Woeseiaceae bacterium | reverse complement strand
TCATGTCGCAATATATCGAAGGTTTGGACCGCCAGCAGACGATGTTGCTGCCTGAGCATCTTGATGATTATGTTTGAACCGCCCCGGTATTCCCGGAGGCTGATTACTCCGTTTCACGCGACTTTATCGAACTGGTTGCGCTGTGCATAGAACCTCTCTTCAGCCTCTGCTGGCGGGATGTTTCCGATGGGCTGAAGCAGGCGGCGGTTGTTGAACCAGTCGACCCATTTCAGGGTTTCCCATTCCACTGCATCGGCGGTTTTCCAAGGACCCAGGCGATGGATGACCTCTGCCTTGAACAGCCCGATGATCGTTTCTGCCAGGGCGTTGTCATAGCTGTCGCCGACGCTGCCGACCGAGGGTTCGATCCCGGTTTCGGCCAGGCGTTCGGTGTATCGGATCGACACATATTGGCTGCCCCGGTCGCTGTGATGGATTAGATTACCAACTGGCCGACGCTCATAGAGGGCTTGCTCCAAGGCATCGAGCACGAACTGGATTTTCGGGGACCGTGACGCCCGCCAGCCAACGATCCGGTTGGCGAAGGTGTCGATCACAAAGGCAACATAAACAAACCCCTGCCAGGTCGAGACGTAGGTGAAGTCACTGACCCAAAGCGTGTTCGGGGCCGGTGCCCGGAACTGCCGGTTCACCTTGTCACGCGGGCATGGCAGGGCTTTGTCCGGCCGTGTCGTCTTCTGTGCCTTGCCGCGAACAGCACCCTGTATTCCAAGCTGCCGCATCAGCCGTTCCACCGTACAGCGGGCCACATCAAAGCCTTCCCGTCGCATCTGGTGCCAGACCTTGCGCACGCCATAGACCTTAACGTTTTGATCCCAGACGCGTTGCACCTCGCGGCGCAGAACAGCATCACGTTTGGCACGATCCGATGCCCCGTCCGGATCACGGGCAACCGCCAGATGCTCATAGAAGGTCGACGGGGCGATCGGCAGAACCCGGCAGATCGGCTCGACCCCATATTCGGCTCGGTGATCGTTGATGAACCCGATCATCGTTTCAGTGGGCGGTCGAGCTCCGCCTGAGCAAAATATGCGCTGGCCTTCTTCAGGATTTCGTTGGCCTGCCGGAGCTCCCGAACCTCGCGTTCCAGTTCCTTGATCCTAGCGCGCTCTTCCGACGTCACGCCATCCCGGCGGCCGACATCAGTTTCCTCCTGCTGCACCCAACGCCGCAACGTATCCCGGCCGCACCCAATCTTCGGCGCAATCGCCTTGATCGCTGCCGCCTGGTTCGTGTAGCTGCCTTGATTGTCGAACACCATCCGCACGGCCCGTGCTCGTGTCTCAGGTGAATAGCGGTTCGCTCTGTTGTCCTTTTCCATGGCTCCAATCCTTCCTCGATTTGGAGCCTCCGGAAAACCCGGAGCGGTTCACTTGGCTATGGACGGAGAGATCGGTGCCTTTCGGGAAGTACTGTCGCAAGAGGCGGTTGGTGTTCTCGTTGGTGCCGCGTTGCCACGGGCTGTGCGGGTCGCAGAAGTAGATGTCCAGTTCTGTGGCCAGCGAGAGGGTCTTGTGATCGGCCAGCTCCTTGCCGCGGTCCCAGGTCAGTGAGAGGCGGAGCTCTCTCGGCAGATGCTGGACCTGTGCGGCTAACGCCGCCACGACAGTCTGCGTTTCCTTGCCGCTGACTTTGGCGAGCATCACATAGCGCGTCCGTCGTTCTACAAGCGTGGCGATGAAGCTGTTCTTTGAGCCTGCGATCAGATCGCCTTCCCAGTGGCCCGGGATGGCACGGTCCTCGACGGCAGCGGGGCGTTGCCGGATCGAGACCGCGTCCTTGATCTGTCCAAGGCCGTCCCGCTTGAGGCTCGCGTGTAGGGACCGGCGGATAGCACGTTTCGACCTGAGATGGGCCAGAAGCTCCTTCTTCAGAACGCCGCGCGCCTGGATGAACAAGCTCCGGTAGATCGTCTCATGGGACACGCGCGCGTCCTCGTCGTCAGGTTGTTCTCGCTTCAGCCAACCCGCGATCTGCTGGGGTGACCACTTGCGCTGGAGTTGCTCTGCTATTGTCTGACAGAGCTCCGGCCTGTTCGCCAGCTTGCAAGGTTTCGGACGACGCGCCCGATCCCAGGCCGCTTGGTCAGCACTGGCTGCACGGTAGACACGCCGGCCGCCATTGCGCCGTACCTCGCGACTGATCGTCGACGGCGCCCGCCGCAGTTGTCTTGCAATGCACCGCAAGGATAGACCGGCTCTCAGGCTTCGGGAGACCTCCTCCCGCTCCGCCAGCGTCATCGCTAGCCGTGACCGTCGCCTCTCAGGAGGACGAATACCGCCCGTCCGTGCAAGCAGCGGAAAGATCGATGAAGAGCCCCGATCGAACAGCCGTCCAATCGAACTCATCGACTCTCCGCGCTGCCAGCGATCCCAGATCTCCGACTTCTGCTTATCCGAAAAATAGATCCGACGACGATACTCCATCCCAACACTCCATCCTTGCTCTCAAAGTGAAGTGTTGCGTCGATCCATTGAGATCGCCGGACAAAGCATGGGTAATCGGGCTGGCTGATTGGAGAGGTCAGGTTCTCGATAGACTGCAGTGATTGCTGCAATCTGAGGAGAACGAGATGGATTACTTTGTTGGTTTGGATGTGTCGCTGCGGTCGGTTGCAGTCTGTGTGATCGATTCCGATGGCAGATCGGTACTCGAGCGCGCAGTCGTTTGCGAGATTGATGACATCTCTCGGTGTCTGGCGGGCTTCGCCGCCTCTGAGCTGAGAATAGGCTTCGAAGCTGGAGCAATGAGCCAGCACCTTTTCTTCGGGCTGCGCACGGCGGGGTTCAGCGTCGTTTGTATGGAGGCACGGCAGGTGAATGCGGCTCTGTCGGCCATGCGTAACAAGACCGACAAAACAGATGCGCGCGGGATCGCCAATGTACTTCGCTCTGGCTGGTTCAACCCTGTCCATATGAAGAGCCGGGAGGCACATGCCGTCCGTGCGTTACTGAGCAGTCGAAAGGCAGCTCAGCGAAAGTGCATTGATCTGGCGAACGAAGTACGCGGGCTGTTCCGGATTTTTGGCCTGCGCCTGCCATCTCGTATCGACCAGGCGTCCTTTGATGAGCAGGTACGCCCCGTCATCGAAGCAGACCCCGACCTGTCACATGCCTTGCTGCCGCTGTTGGATGCTCGCGCTGTGCTCTTCGCCACGTACCGGGAACTGGATCGACGCGTGAAGCAAGCGGCCAGCCATGATGAGACTTGCCTGCGCTTCATGGCAATTCCCGGCGTAGGGCCGATTGCGGCTCTGACCTTCAAAGCGGCGGTGGATGATCCCAAACGCTTCACAAGCTCAAGAACGGTCGCCGCGCACTTCGGCCTGACACCGAGGCGCTACCAGTCAGGGGAGATGGACAACCCCGGCCGTATCTCGAAGGCAGGCGATGCCGATGTTCGATCCGCGCTCTATGCCGCGGCGAACGCGATGATGATGCGATCCGTTGCCAACTCGGAGATCAAAAGCTGGGGCCTTCGGCTGATGCGCCGGAAAGGCCGTCGGCGCGCTGTCGTTGCAGTCGCCCGAAAGCTTGCTGTCGTCATGCACCGCATGTGGGCCGACAACACCGAATTCCGTCAAAGACCACTGGAGGATGCCGTATGAACTGAACCTTCGACGATCAATGACGGGATCGTCCCTCACCGGACGAGGTCAGCGGATGACGCCGAAAATGGCTGCTGCGCCACTCGAAGCGCGAGACTAAGCTGGGCGCTCCGCGACCGATCCGACACATGCATGCAGCGGTCCAACCGAACCGGGCCAACAATGACTGCGAAGAGAAGCTTGACCCGGATGAGAGACATGGTCCCGAAGGACGGACACGAAACGATGAAATGAACTTGACCACAACGCCCGATTAGAGAAGCTGCCGTTTGAATTTATCAGAAATGACTACTACCATTTAGCTGATTGCCGTTTGATTGAAGGTATCTCACTCTTGAAAGCTATTTTTTGCAGGCTTCGAACCTACTTTTCGTTT
>CAMYMP010000206.1 GCA_947259435.1 uncultured Woeseiaceae bacterium | reverse complement strand
TTGGCCTGCCCCGGCCAGGAGATGTAGCGATTGATGTCGTTCTCGATATCGACCATGGCCCAGGCCGTGTTGCTGGCCATGTAATCGACGGCTTGCTGCCGGCTCCAGCCTTTGGTGTGCAGTCCGGTATCGATGACCAGCCGGGCGGCACGCGCTCCCTGGTCGGACAGCATGCCCATGTAGTCAAGCGCGTCGCCATACAGACCCAGTTCGTCGGCAAGCCGCTCGGCATACAGGGCCCATCCCTCCGAGAATCCCGAGTTGCCGAAGTAGCGCGCGATGGGGTGGACCTTGTCGCCGAGTTCGAGCGCGATTGCAATTTGATGGTGATGCCCGGGATAGGTTTCGTGATACAGCGTCGACTGCTGCGGTGCGCGACTTCGATGTGTCGGATCCGTAACCGCGATGTAGAAAATTCCGGGGCGTGTGCTGTCCTCTGAGGACGGGTGATATTCGCCGACGCCGCTTTCGGCGAACTCGGGATATGGTTTAATCTCGACATCCGCTTTCGGCAGGCGGCCGAACACGCTGCCCATCGCCTGTTTGGCGGCATCGAGAGCATCGAGTGAATACTGCAGTACAGCGTCTTCGGACTCGAATGTGAATTCGGAATCCGTATTGATCCTGCGCAGGAATTCGTCGATCGAACCGCCACCGAAGTGTTCGTCGATAACGGCGCGCATCTCGGCGCGTATCTTGTCGATCTGTTTCAGTCCGAGGTCGTGAATCTCTTCGGCAGACGGTTGCACGGTGGCGAACGATCGTACCAGTGCCGGATAGCACTTCGCACCGTCCCTATTGGCACTGAGTGCGATTGTCTGGCGCGCCTGCTCGAGATAGACGTTTTCGATGAAGTCGGCAAAACGCTCGATCGCGGGCTCGATCTCGTCCTTAGTAATCGCGTTTGCCTTTTTCGGAAACTCATCGTTGTCGACACGAGTCGAGAGGTTCAGAAACGGACTGTCATCCGAGATTAGCGCCCGTACTTGGCCGGGAACCTTTTCAGCGGTTACGCGCGGCGCGCTATAGCCCAGTTCGAGTCCCAAACGTAAGTTCGCAATTTCAGCATCTATATACCGAGGAACTTCACGTAGCCGGTCGAGCGCTTGCTGCTGCAGATCCTCGGTGTCCACTGGCTGAATATCGAAAAGGAACGGCAGGCGCGTGTGCCATGCCGTCGTACTGCTGGCCTGCCAGAGTTCGCTGCGGCAGATCCGGGTCGCCACGGCGCTTTCGAGACCCTCATGCAAAATGCCGTAAGTTACCCAGTCGCGGCTACCAATATCTTCGGGCGCCTCGAGTGCATTGAGACGTGCGAGCCACGCGTCTTCCTGCTCCTCCCACTCGGCGAGTGCGTCCAGCGAATTGTCGAAGAGCCGGTCATGACGAGTTCCTTCGATGCCAAGATACGTGCCTGTCTCCGGGTAACGCTCCAGCGTCCCCGCAAGGACCTCGTCCGCCAGAGCCTCGACGCGGCTTTTCTCGGGTTCGGGCTGAGGCGCGTCGCCGCTGCTGCAGCTTGAAGTGATGAGCGCCGCGGCCAGGGCTAACAGCGATATTAAGAGAGGGTGTTTGCTCATTTGGGGTGCTCCGGTGCGCGGGCATCATACCCGAAACACTACCTCGTGTTGCTTCTAGTTGCCGGCGTACTCGAATTCGCTGTATCTGGTGACCTCGGTTTCATCGAAGCCGATGAAGAGCAGCGCGCGGCCTGTGACCTGGACGTCCATGGACTTTGGCACGATGGGGCCAGCATGCAGCGCGGGGCCAAAGGTGAAGCGCATCTGAAACTTGGTAATCCTGGTGCCGAATCCCGGTTTGATGTCCTGAAAGTTACGCATCTCGAGCGAATCGACGTAGCGTCCGTCTTTCACGATCCTGATCTTCGCATCGACGCTGGTCATAAATGCCTCTTGGTCCTCGGTTGGCGCGAACGTGAATAGCCAGTGCTCATCCGTTTCTTCGGCCAGTTCGAGACTGTCGGGCTCAACGATTGCGGTGACGCGATTGTCGTCATCATCAGCATCGCCGCGATGCTCGTCTTTATTGTGCAGATACTTGCGACGCTGCTTGTTGGTTGGTTCCTTCCCGTCGACCGAGATCAGCGTCCACTGCTCATCGTCCTCCAGACGCGGATCGAAGCGTCCCACAAACAGTTCACCTTCGCTCAGTGAGGTTTCGGTAAATGCCCATTCCTTCTCGAACTCCCACTCGATGTTTCCTATCGCCTCGTCGAGCAGAGCCTGATAGTCACCATCCGCTCCGGCCAGCGGCATAGCAATGCAAAAAAGCGCCGCCGCGAAAAAAATGCGACGTGCCATCAATCCATCTCACGAAGATGGAAGTTGAAATTCGGGCGCGGCGTGAGAATGTTGTTATTGATCAGCAGTATGGCCATACCTTCCAGCCAGCGGGCATTGTCGCTGTCGCCGACGTCGATGGGCTCGAGTCCCATGCCCCTGACGAGTTCCGCCACTTTTCTTTTGGCCCGGCCGCTGTCACCCGCGAGCGGCACGGACACGGGGCCGCCCGCAATGTCGGGATCGATCATGACTTTCCAGCCCAGCGTATTGAATGCTTTGACGACGTCGGCATCGGGTGCGATCGACTGAATGACATCGGTATTCGACGTTGCCGCAACATGTCGCATGCGCAGCAGGTCGAGTTTGATCGGATTTGTCGGGTCGATGATGAGTTTTCCCGACAAATCGCCGAGCTTTGCCGTAATTTCCGCGACTAAGGTTCCAGGAACGGCGAGCACAACGATGTCTGCTCGGGCAACCGCATCGGCCTGCGTCGTGGCAGACGCTCCCTTACCTGTACGTTCGACGAGTTCTGCAACATCGCTGTCATCCGGGTCACGCGAACCATAGACGATTGTGTGGCCCTGCGCCGCAAACTCCGGACCCAGTGCACCCCCAACATTGCCGGTGCCGATAATGGCGATAGTGTCCGCCTGAGCGACAGCAATCGTCGAACAGAGCAGGATGGCGATAAAAGATCTGATCATTCGCATGGTAATGGCCTCCGGGCAGAACGATACGGTGATCGATTATAGTGTCAGGCGCGACCTGTTGGGCAAATTGCGATATCGTCCCTTGCCATGCTCAGGGTAGAAAATCTCACCAAGAACTACGGCGACCTCGTCGCCGCGGACAATGTCAGCTTCGAGTCCGGCAAAGGCACGATATTTGGCCTGCTCGGGCCGAACGGGGCCGGCAAGTCAACAACGATCAACTGCATTTCGGGCCTGCTGCAGCCGACCTCGGGTCACGCCTTTGTCGCGGGTCACGACGTCGTTTCCGACGGCAAGGCGGCGCGGCAGAATCTCGGTGTTGTGCCGCAGGAACTCGCGCTCTACGAAGACCTGCCTGCCGTGGAAAATCTTCGTTACTGGGGCAAAGCCTACGGGCTGCGCGGGGCGGAACTCGACTCGCGCGTCAATGATGTGCTCGACACTATCGGTCTCCAGGATCGCGCCAAAGACCTGCCCAAAGAATTCTCGGGTGGCATGAAGCGGCGCCTGAATTTCGGCTGCGGCATCGTGCACAGGCCTCCCGTCATACTGCTCGACGAACCAACGGTTGGCGTCGACCCGCAGTCGCGAGCGCGATTGTTCGATATGGTCGAGGCTGAACGTGACGCGGGTGCGTGCGTCCTCTACACAACGCACTATATGGAAGAGGCCGAGCGGCTGTGCGACTCGCTCGCGATCATGGACCATGGCAAGGTGATTGCAAAAGGCACGGTCAAAGAGTTGCGCGCCAAGCTCAGCGCCCGCGACGTGCTGCAATTGAACGGGACGTTTCCGCTGGATGAAACCCGGCATGCTGTTGACACGTTAATGGAGCGCGGTGATCTCGACCTCGAAGTCGTCACGCAAGAAAAACACTGCGTCACGCTGACGTTGTCGCACGCCATCTGCCCACGATTTTCGCGGCGGTTTCAGACGCTGGCGGCACCGTCACCGAAACCATTCTGCGCAGTCCCAATCTCGAAACATTGTTCATGCTATTGACGGGCAAAGAGTTGCGCGAATAATCCCATGAATTTTGCCCTGACCTCGTTCCGCAAGGACCTGTCGCGATGGCGGCAGGACCTCTTACGGACTGCGATCTGGTTCGCAATACCGCTCACGATTGGCGGCCTTATCACGATGCTGATGAGCGGCGACGGTGCGCAGCCGCACGGCGTGCTGCTCATAGCCGATCAGGACGAGTCGTTTCTCAGCGGGCTCGTCGCCGGGGCGTACACGGCCGGTGACCTCGGCGAACTGATTTCGGTGGAAAAAACAACGGCCGAGGAGGGCACCGAACGGGTTAATGCTGGCGAGGCGAGCGGTCTACTGGTAATCCCTGAAGGATTTGGTGATGCGTTTCTCGATGCCGAACCCGTCACGTTGACGCTCAAGACTAATCCGTCACAGACGATCCTGCCGGGCATCATCACTGACGTGACAGAAATAGTGCTCGACGCCGGGTTCTACGCGCAGCAGCTGTTCGGCGAAGAGATCGACACGATCCAGAACCTGATTGGCAATAGCGACGTTCCGAACAATGCCTCGGTCGCGGCGATCGCGGTTGCTG
>CAMYMP010000205.1 GCA_947259435.1 uncultured Woeseiaceae bacterium | reverse complement strand
ACGAGTGCCGCGTCGAGGCTAACCGGGGAGCCGCCACGTGTGCTGACGAACTGCATAGTCAGGTTTCCACGTGCGCGCCCGGTGCATCCAACGGACTTACCCAAGACTGGCAGTCGATTCCAAGGCCACGACACGCTTGTTCCATCGCGACGGCAAGGTTGCTGGCAATGCTGCTTTTGCAAAGCGCGAAGATGCTCGGACCGCTACCGGAAAGGCTGGCGCCGAGAGCGCCACCTCGCGTTGCTGCCTCCTTTACGGCATCAAAGCAGGATACATTGGGGGCGCGCTGCGGCTCGATGACGACATCCTTGAGCGTCTTGCCAATCAACGCAATGTCATTCGTTGCACAGCCAGTCAGAAATCCGGCGAGGTAGCCCTGCTGACTGAGCCACTGGTCAAGCGAGTAACCCCTTGCCAGAGCGCGGCGAGCGTGCATGGTATTCACCTGAAGTTCGGGATGAATCAGCACAGCGCTCACGCCGTCCGGCACCGGCACCCGAAAGGTTTCCGGCAACAGCACTTGCGGGCACAGAATCATGCCGCCAAAAAGACTCGGCGCGACGTTGTCCGCGTGCAGACCACCACTCGCGTATTTCTCGCCCTCGAGAGCGTAAGGCAGCAGCTTCTCCATCTCGAGCGGCTTGTCGAGGAGCGCGTTTACAGCAACTGTTGCAGCAACGGCCGAAGCCATCCCACAGCGCTTGGGCGGCGATCGATGCCGTATTGTGTTCCGGATCGGTCGACAGGTAAGGGTGCAATTCGCCGTCGAGGCCGCGCACCTCCGCCACGGAAATCCCGGGCGTATCCGTACTGCGCGCCGATACGCGGTCGCCGACGCCGGCAAGAGCGAGACCGAGCATGTCGAACCCGACCGCTAAATTGCCGATCGAGGCCGGCGCGAATGCGGTGACCTTGCCGCTCATATCAGTCGCCCTCGTTCAGATATTTGGCGAGCCGCAGCAGGTCGCTAAAGACACCGCCAGCGGTTACCTCTGGCCCGGCGCCCGGGCCCTGCACTACGAGTGGATTCGCAGAGTATCGGTCTGTCTCAAATTGCACGATATTGTCGGTCAGATTGATGTTGCTGAATGGATGATCGACGTCGACCGACTCGAGGCCGACAGCGGCTTCGCCGGCGTCATTGAGACGCCCGACGTACCGCAACTTCTTGCCGGCCGCCTGCGCTTTTTCGTACATCGTTTTCATGTCGTCATCATAGTCGGCAAGCCGATCCAGGAATTCGTCGATACTGCACTTTTGCAAGGCCTGCGGCACCAGACTCTGCACAGGAAATTCGCCAAGTTCGGTTTTGTGGCCGAGCTCACGCGCCAGGATCGTAAGTTTTCGCGCAACGTCCATCCCGGAAAGGTCATCCCGCGGGTCAGGTTCGGTATAACCACTGTCACGCGCCTGCCGAACGATCGCCGAGAACGGCGTCTTGCCGTCGTAAACATTGAACAGATACGCCAGCGTTCCCGAGAATATACCCTGAACCGAACGAACCTCATCACCGGTGACGATCAGATCCTGAAGGGTTGAAATAATCGGCAACGCCGCGCCCACTGTCGTCTCGTAAAAGAAATGCGAACTGCCATGTTTACCTTTCGCCTGTAGCAATTCGTAATCCGCAATTGGACCGCTGCCCGCTTTCTTGTTCGGCGTGATGACATGAATCCCGCGTTCGAGCCACGTTGCGTATCGAGCCGCAACCGATTCATCGGCCGTACAATCGATGATGACGGCGTGTGGCAAATGGTCGGGATTCACAACCTGCTCAAATTTTTCAAAGTCCAGCTCAACGGATTTGTCGCTGAATTCCTGTCGCCAATTACTGAGTTCGATGCGACGATCACCCAGCAGCATCGACTTGGATCGCGCGATGGCACGCACACGCAGATCGAGATTGAAATCGGTTATCAATCTTTCGGACTGCTTTTCGATCTGTTCGAGCAACGTTGCGCCGACGGTACCGGGCCCGACAAGTCCGATCGATATCGTCTTTGACGATAAATAAAAGCCCGAGTGCGCCGCTCGCAGTGCGCGAGTGGCTTCATCCGAATCGACGACGGCGGAGATATTGCGTTCCGAAGACCCCTGCGCAATGGCGCGAATGTTGATACCGGCCCGGCCCAGTGTGCCGAAGAATCGGCCAGCAATGCCCGGTGAACCGGCCATGCCGTCGCCGACCACCGCAACGATGCTTTGAGCACTTGTCACGTCGACACTCTGGATCTGGCCACTGGCAAGTTCATCGGCGAATGCTTCGCTGACAACCTTGCTGGCGCGTTCGGCCAGTTCCTGCGGCACGGCGATACAGATCGAGTGCTCCGAACTGGCTTGCGAAATCAGCGTGACCGAAACACCGGCACTCTTGAGCGCGGCAAACAATCGGTCAGCCGTTCCCGGCACACCGATCATTCCCGATCCTTCCAGATTGACCAGCGCCATGCTGCCAATCGCCGTGATGCCCTTGATGTCATCTGCCGTCGCAGGCCTGGACTCGATGCGGCTTCCCGGGTGCTGCGGCTTGAAACTATTGCGGATGATGACCGGTATGTCGTTTTCAACGGCGGGTCCGAGCGTTTGCGGATGAATGACTTTGGCGCCAAAGTACGCAAGCTCCATAGCTTCGTTATAAGTGAGCTGCTCGATGACACGCGCCTCGGGTACACGATTCGGATCTGCGCTCATGACGCCGTCCACATCGGTCCAGATGCAGAGCTCGGCGGCGCCACTCAGGGCTGCAAATATGGCCGCAGAGTAATCACTTCCGTTGCGGCCAAGAGTCGTCTGCAGCCCCTCTTCGTCAGACGCGATAAACCCCGTGATGACGGCAATGCCCTCGAAATCTTTTGCGACCTGCTCGTCGAAACTGGCTTGTGACTTCTGCCATTCCACAGTCGGGCCCAATTCCGTGTGGCTAACGGTCAATACGTCTCGGGCATCGACCCACAATCCGCCCCGCTCGCTCGACTCACTGCCCAGGTACGCCGCAAGCAATCGCGCCGACCAGATCTCGCCGTAACCGGCAATGACGTCGCGGCTACGTTGCGGAGCCGACTTTACCAGCGCCACGGCCTTCAGCACGTCCTTTATGTCCGCGGCGTCCTGGCTCCATGCGTCGAGTACGCCAACCAGCTGTTCGCCGCCAAGCAAATCGCGAGCGGCCGCTGCATAGCGTTCGCCAATTGTGTGCAATTCTTGATTGAAGCTGTCGTCATCGCGCTCAGCAAGGGTCGCGAGATTCAGCAGCGCGTCGGTCATGCCGCTCATGGCAGACACGACAACGCCCAGGCAGGCATCATTGCTGTCCAGCAGCAGACCTGCAACACGGCGAAAACAGCCGGCATCGGCCAGACTACTGCCGCCAAATTTGTGAATCTTCCAACGACTCTGCAACGAACCGCCCCAAGCGGAAAACGGTGAATGATAGCGGCTGATTTTTGCGCCGTCGCCTGTTTTATCTCAAATTGGCGGAACCGGAGAAATGGTGGGGCGTGTAGGGATCGAACCTACGACCAGTCGGTTAAAAGCCGAATGCTCTACCTCTGAGCTAACGCCCCGCAGAATCCGTGGCTGGCTGCCACGCGAATGCCGGCGGCATGATACCGAACCGCGGCCAAATGACAAGCGGATCCGGCCTCAGACCCCCTCGGATTCCATGCGCCGAAGATACTGCCCTGCGAGCCTCGCGGCCGTGGTCTCCGGGTAGTCCGCCTGCACGCGGGACAGCGTCACTCGGGCAGCATCCCACTTTTTGAGGCTGTAGTTGCAGTAGCCCATCTTGAGCAACGCGTCAGGCACCTTTCTGGAGCGCGGATACTTGGTAATTACGACCTCGAAGTCCCGTAACGCCTGCTCGAATTTGTCCGAGGCGTAGTAGGACTCGGCCAGCCAGTATTGTGCGTTGTCGGCCAATTCGCTGTTTGGGAAAGCGACAAGAAACTCGTTAAAAGACGCGGCCGCGAGGTCGTAGCGCTCTTGCTTGAGCAGCTCGAACGCCACCTGGTAATTATCGCGATCCGAGCCGCCGGGGACCGGCAGCTGTCCGGGCGGCAACGTACCGCTCTCGAGGACGCTGCTACCGCCGCGAGCCTCGAGTTCCTGAATGCGCGAATCGAGGTCGGCATACAGCTGCCGTTGCCGGTCCGCCGTGCCCTCGGAGTCGTGCTGCAGCGTTTCCGCCTGACCCTGCAACTGATCCGTGCGGCGCTCCAGCGCATCGACCTGCTGCGACAGCTGCACGAGACCCTGGTTGTCGACAATGCGCTCGATCGCCTCCAGGCGACGCTCAAGCTCGGCAAGCCTGATCATTGCCGGATCTTCTGCAGGCGGCTGCAGCAACGTGCAGCCGCTCGTTGCGACCGCGGCGGCAAGCAGCGCTATGGCTCTGAGGCTGTTCAATTGGTGTACTTGACTTCTACGCGTCGGTTTTGCGCCCACGCGTCTTCATTGCTGCCGAGCGCCGCTGGACGCTCTTCACCAAAGCTGACCGTGGAAATCTGCGACGCCGAAGCTCCCTGGATCAGCAGCAAGCGACGCACGGTCTGCGCACGACGCTCGGCCAGGCCGATATTGTATTCGCGCGAGCCTCTCTCGTCGGCATGGCCTTCGAGGCGCACACGCAGACCCGAGTTATCTGCCAGCTGGAGTGCGTGCCTGGCAACGATATCGGTGTCTTCCGGACGCAATTCGTAGGAATCGAA
>CAMYMP010000204.1 GCA_947259435.1 uncultured Woeseiaceae bacterium | reverse complement strand
GGTCTCGGTATCGTCTCCAAGCAAGGTCGGTGCCGTGCTGGCCTGGCTTTTTGTTTTCGAGAACTTGACGGGATTCGCGAGGCCGGGACCAGCGCCGCCCGTGGCGTGTTCCAGCTCGATTTTCAAACCTCGATGACGTACCTGCGGATCTTCAAAGACTTCGTCTAAGGCATAGATCGGGCAGCAGGGAACTGAGACAGCGCGCAATAAATCCAGCCATTGCTGACTGGTTCGTTCGATCACGACAACGGCCAATTTCTCGGCAAGTTCCGATCGGTTGCTGACACGATCGGGATTCGTCGCAAAACGTGAATCGCTCGACAACTGCTGGCATCCCGCTTCCTTGCAAAAGCGCTGGAACTGACCGTCGTTGCCGATCGCAATAATGACATGGCCATCGCTGGTTTGAAACGGCTGATACGGGGCGAGGTTAGGATGGTACGCCCCGGTCCGGGTCGGTGCGTTGCCGCTCGTAAAGTAATTCAGCGCCTGATTCGCAAGCCAACTCACCTGTACGTCCAACAACGAAATATCGAGATGCTGGCCGTCTCCAGTCTGCTGCTTGTGGTGCAGCGCCGCCAAAATACCGATCGTCGCATTCATGCCAGCGGTCAGATCGGACACGGCTACTCCCACCCTTTGTGGTCCGCCGCCCGGTTCACCATCCGGAATACCGGTGATGCTCATCAGGCCGCCCATACCCTGGATCATGTAGTCATAGCCCGCGTCCTGTGCACGCGGCCCGGTCTGGCCAAATCCGGTAATCGAGCAATAGATCAAACCCGGGTTGATGGCGGCAAGGTCCTCGTAAGCCAGTCCTTTTATTGCGAGGTCACCGGTCTTGAAGTTTTCAATCAAGATGTCGCACTTCGCGACGAGTTCTTTGATCAGCGCCTGTCCTGCGGGTGCACCGATATCGACGGTCACGGAATGCTTGCCTCGATTGGCACTCAGGTAATAAGCGGACTCGCGGGTCTCGTTGCCGTCGGCATCGACAAGCCAGGGCGGTCCCCAATGGCGCGTGTCATCACCCATTCCGGGCCGTTCGATCTTTATCACTTCCGCACCCATGTCTGCCAGAATCTGCGTGCACCACGGCCCTGCAAGAACACGACTTAAGTCCAGTACTCGAATATCTGTCAGTGGTCCGGCCATATCGTTGTCTGTCCCTTGATTCCGGCTCTCATTGTTGAGGTTGGCACCATGTTTCCTTATTTGATCGAGCTTTGTCGGGAAAATATGGCGTAGACATCTACTTATACGTCAGGCGTTGGCAAAAGCACCAGTACCCGGCCGCCAATCGATTAATTCCATCCACGGATCTCGATGACGTTATTGATCGTCAGCCAAATTCTGACCCGTATGGAATCGATGCGCGAGTCGGGCTTCGGCAAAGCGTGCATGACCTTCCCATCCTTGGCGTATTAGTATTCACCGAACCAGATTTGAACGACGTTCGGCAAGGTCCAGAACCGATGCGGGCATTAAGAATCACATTGACCGGTCTCGCGCTACTCATCGCGGCGTGCCGAAGCGGTCCAATGCCGGAGCTACAAAGCGACAAAAGCAGTGATTTCACGGTTCTGACCTTGAACCTGCACACGTATCAGGAATTTCGCAGCGCTAGCATAGCCGAGTCCGAGCTGACCAAAGAGCTGGTGCGAGAGAGAATCCACGCGTACGGCCCTCTCTTTGATCGTATTGCCGAAGGCATCAAGCAACTGGATCCGGACGTTGTCTGCTTCCAGGAAGTCGGAGAATGGTCCGGCGGCAACATGGACGATCCTGATTCGGTTCTGTTTGGCGCGTCGGACAGCAACATGGTCCATCAGATTCTACAGCGCCTGGACACGCATTATTTTTACACGATGGACTGGTCTCATTATGGTTTTGATGTCTGGCTCGAAGGCTCCGCTATTCTGAGTAAACATCCCGTCGTCGCGACCGGATCACGCTTCATCAGCAAACCAGAGAATAGTCATTACAGATTCTGGAAATCGCGAAATGTCCCGATGGCGCGAATCGAAGTAGCGGACGTCGGCACTGTCGACGTTTACTCCGTGCACACGGGCTGGTGGGACGATATTGAAGAGCCGTTCCAGGATCAGTTCAGGAAGCTCCTGGGCTGGGCCGATGAAATTGCCGGCCGCGGCGCGACCACGATATTCTGCGGTGATTTCAATGTGGCTGCCGGCACCGAGATGCAGAAATTCATGACAAACGGTACTGGATACTCAGATCAATACGCGCTTGCCAATCCCGGTGGCGTAGACGATGTAACGATTAGTGGCCCGATCGATGGCTGGGAAAATAGCACCAGCGGCCAGCGCATAGATTACATTCTGATGAACGATGCCAGTCCTCTCAAAGTGAAAGAAGCGGGGATCATATTCACGGATAAGGACTACGGAATCGTTTCGGACCATGCCGGAGTCTATGCACGCTTTGGAAAGCCTTGATTCGGTCTTGGACTTGCGTGCTTCATTTAAAAAAACGCCTTCCCCTGAGGGGGTCAGGGTGCCGATTTCTTTTCCGATAAACACGGTATTACGGCGGGTACGGCACCGAAAGTGTGTGCCACGTCCCAGATTATGTCTGCTCGAGTGGTCTATGCTGCAATTAGATGCGGCAGTGGCAACTGACCGGTGTGGTGTCCTGGAGCCTCGCTGCCGTAAAGCTTAGGAAACGTTTGTCGGCGCTTCGAGCGCGTTCGACTTGAGAAGCAGGTGGTTCCATGCGAAACGCTATAAACATCTTAGTTGCAGTTCTGGTGATCTGTTGTGCGCCGTGCGCGTCGGGCGCCGCGGATGAGGTCCCGGATACGTCGCCTGCATCCCAGAGCGATGTGCAGATCGAAATCCAGTCACCGTCCACTGACTTTAGCGCGACGGAGGGTGCGACGACCGTCGAGGTAGAGGGCATTGCGTCGGCTATCGGCGGCGTACGTTACCTCGACATGATGTTCGTAATGGATACATCTGCGAGTCTACGCGGCACTGATCCGAAGGATTTTCGTTCGACAGGGGCTATCGGCCTGGTCAGGAACCTCTCGCCGAAAAGCGACATCAAGATCGGCGTGGTCAGCTTTGACAACAAAGGTGAACTCGCACAGCCGCTGACTTCAGACCGTGAAATGGTCGTCCAGGCGCTGCGGGACCTGCCACGTTCGGGCAGCACGAACCTCGCCGCGGGCATTCACGCTGCACTTGGGGAACTCAAGATGAACGGGCGACCCGGTTCATCACGAGTGATCATGCTCTTTACCGACGGCATGTCGAACGAAAAAAGGGCATATGACGCCGCGGTGCAGTCACACGGGCAGGGCGCTGCGATTCAGACGCTGTTGCTTGGCGCGAGCAAGAAGGGCGGCTCGATTCTCGATACCATTGCGTGGGCTACGGGCGGCAGTTTTGTGCAGGTAACGGACCCGACCATGCTGCCGCAAGCTTTCCTGGATCTGCGTACGACCGGCGTGGACAGCGTCACGCTGAGCGTCAACGGTTCGGACCCGGTTCCGGCACGTCTCGCCGGTGGAACATTCGCAGGAAACGTGCCGCTCGGGTTGGGCGAAAATCGGATTGTTGCGCTGGCGACCAGCCTGGAAGGACAGACACAGGAGGCCGCCGTCACTGTGACCGTGCGCGATGCAAGCTGTGCCGCGCTCGAGGTCATGGCCATGAACGAGGGGCGACCTGTCATGTCCCTCAACGACCGGGCAGTCGAAATCGTCGTTGATGCTTCGAGGAGCATGTGGGGACGCATGGGTGGCGAGCCCAAGATGGCGGTTGCCAAGGAGATTTTGCAAGACGTTTCCTACTGGTTCCCTGAGGACCTGGATCTGGCGCTCCGCGCTTACGGAAGCACGAGCCCGAGCAAAAACAACGACTGTGCCGATTCGACGCTGCTTGTACCGTTTGGCGATGAGAACCGCGAGCCTATCCGCCGGGCGATCGACGCCTTGCGGCCGCTGGGGCAAACGCCGATCGCATTTGCGCTGAACGAGGCGGCCCGCGATTTTGG
>CAMYMP010000203.1 GCA_947259435.1 uncultured Woeseiaceae bacterium | reverse complement strand
AGGTAGCTCACAATCGCCGCGACATCGTCATCCGAAATCTTCGCGTACCCCTGCCAGGGCATCGTCGCGATGCGCCTGTTGCCGTGACGGCCGATGCCGGCGCGAATCGCATTTGCGATCTGTGAGTCGCTCCACGCACCGATACCGGTCCCGACATCGGGCGTGATATTGGGCGGGTAGACAACACCCGGGAAGCGCTCACCGAGCGGATTCGTATAAGCAATACCCGTGCGCGACCCGGCCAGCGGTTTCGACATATCGAGATCGCCCTGCAGCGCACCGTCGGTGTGACAGCTGCCGCAGCCGAGCAGCTCGACGAGATACTTGCCGCGATAGATGCGGTCGCGTTCGGCCGGCGCGTAGCTGCCGGGCTGCGCGCTGGGCGCGTCCAGGATCGTCGTGGTATCGACTTCCTCGTAATCGGCAAGCGGATCGTAGCCCTGCGGCGAGGCACAGCCGGCAAGCAGCAACAGCAGTAACAGGCGTCGTGAGACGGTCATCGGCGGCCTCCGATTCGGACTGAATCCATGATCGACGAGTTACGGTTCGGGTCATATACCGGAAAACCGCTACCCGGCTTCGCAAAGAAAACGGCCCCGCGAAGGGGCCGTTTCTGTCGCTTCTGTATCGGCACTCAGCGTTCGTAGGTGACCCTGAGATAGCCAACCCGTCCGGGCAGGTCGTGCGAGACCGTGCTCAGACCGATGACGCCACACGGGTCACACACGGGCGGATCTTCGTCCAGCACGTTGTTGAAGCCGAGCGTGATCGTCAACGCATCGTCCCAGATGTCCGGGTTATAGCTCGCGCGCAGATCCGTGAACATGGCCGAATCCAGTTTGCCACCGCCATCGGTCGTCATCTCGTCCACCCAGCGGAACGCCAGAGAACCGTTCCAGCGGTCGCGCATCCAGTTGACCGTTGTAACCGTACGCAGCTCGGGGAACGCCCGCGCAAACGTCTCGTTCGTGTGCTGACCCTTGAGATCGTTGACGGTTACCGAACCGTCCGGATTGCTAACCTGCTCTTCGTAATCGGTCAGGCCCGTCGCATTCAACGTGACGTTGAACTGCCCGATATTCCACTCTGGGCTCAGGTAATTGATCATGAGATCGTAGCCGCTCGCCTCGATGAGGCCTATGTTGCGCAGCTGATTGTTCACAAGACCAAGGGTGCCCGTGGGCGCCCTCGGCACGTTGTCACACAGCACCGGATTCAAAGTGACAACGCATGCCGTGATCAGATCGCCAGGGTCCAAACCCTGAATCGCGTTGTCGATCTCGAGGTTGTAGAAGTCGAGCGAGAGTGTGATTCCTTCGGTCCAGTTCTGCCCCTCGGTCCACGACGGCGAGTAGACGAAGCCTGCGGTCCAGTTGTCGGACTCTTCCGGCGTCAGCTGTGAATTTCCGGCTGATACCGCCGACAATTGCGGATTAATCTGCGCGAGACCTTCCGGCACACCGAGCGCCGCACAGTTGTCCTGGATATTTTGCGGCTGCGGCGCGTCGCGGCCGTTGGCCACTTCTCCGAGAATTGCCGTGTAGTCGGTGCAGGGATCCGTAAACGAGAAGTCTTCACGTGCGGCGCCGCCGAACAGCTCACCGATGCCCGGCGCCCGAAATCCGGTTGAGAACGAAGCGCGCAGCGACAGGTCCGAATACGGCCGCCACAGACCGCTGAACTTGTACGTCGACTCGCTGCCGAAGGTGCTGTAATCCGAAGACCTTGCCGCAATATTGGCTTCGATGTATTCGGCACCCGGAGCATCCGCGAGCAGCGGTATATTGAGCTCGCCGTAGAACTCGGTAACGTCGAAGGCGCCCGTCGTGGCCCCGGACGGGATGCCCGCGGTCTCGCCGCGCTCGGCAACGGGATCAGGCCGGAACGAACCTTCGTGGTCGCGGAACTCGATGCCCGCCGCGAATCCGAGCGCGCCAGCGGGCATCTCGGCGATGTCGCCGCCGATGTTGAACGCGAAGTTCTTCAACGTCTGCTCACTGAAGTCACGCTGCGTGTAGCCCACGAAGTCGAGCATCTCCTGCGTGATCGAGCCGTTGCCATCGGGGCCCTGGCCGCCGAACAGATTGAACGGCACGCAGTTCGGTGTGGCCGCGCATACGGCCGGGTCGCCAAGCGCAACTTGCAGCTTGGCCTGGTTATGAGAATTTTCCTTCTCCTGGAAGCCGCGGTTGTCGCCGTAACCGGCCGACAGATCCCAGTAGTAATTTCGGCCGCCAGCGGAAAACTCACCCTCGAGGCCGGCAGAATACATATACGTATTCACGTCCTGGAAGAACAGTCGCCTGCCCGATTCCAGAGGCCGTCGACCGAAGAAGACACCCGTGCCATCCGCGACCGACAGATCGGCGCCGAACGGATTAAACGGGTTTAACGCTGATATTACAGTGTCCCGCGCGATGGGGGTGCAGCTGGGGTCGAAAAAGCACAGTGGCTCCGGTGCCGCCTTTGTCGCCGAGGTGCGGTTCGTGTACGAACCGCGGAAGAACAGCGTGATCTGGTCCGTAAGACTGTGTCTGACGTTGGCGTATAGATTCACGCGCTCGTTAGGCGTCCGCAAATAGTTACGGTCCGGACCGTTGTAGTTGAAGCGGTCGGCATTCGTAAACGCGTGGAAATCAGCCCCGCCGTCGGGATCATTCGGATCGAACACTGGAATATTGCTCATGCCATCGTTCAGCACGCCATCATTCAAGGTGATGCTTGCGCCTCCCAGATTCGGACCAAGAATGAAGCGGCCCTGTGGAGTGAAGGAAGAACACCTCGATCCAGGCACATCACAGCTGGTCGCATCCGGATTGGGATACGCGGACCGCGGCCGATCCCAGGTATTGACGCCTTTTTCATCCTTGTAGCTGGCGCTCAATACGAAATGCGTCGTGTCATTTCCGCCACCCCAGAGCCCCGAAACCTCGAGCGACTCACCGTCGCTGTCAGAGATGTAGCTGCCCGTTTGCGCCGCGAGGCTGAAGCCCTCGTAGTCCTGCTTCGTGATGATGTTTACGACGCCGCCGATCGCATCCGAGCCATAAATCGCCGATGCGCCGTCCTGCAGGATCTCGATCCTGTCGATGACATTGTCGGGGATCGTGTTCAGGTCGACCGCGCTCGGTACGCCCGATGCCGAAGCGCCGGCAATCCAGCGACGGCCGTCGATAAGCACGAGCGTTCGCTTCGCGCCGACTTTGCGGATCGCAAGCTGCACGGCGCCGGCTCCGATGCCCGAGCCGTCCTGAGGAAAGCCCGAGTTGCCCGGCACGTTGAACTGCGAATTGATCGCAGAGCCCGTGATCGGCAGGTTCTGCAATGCATCACCGAGATTGGTGAGCCCGGTCGTTTCTATGTCGCCTGCGCTGATATCCATGATTGCGACCGGCTCGTCGAGCGGATTGCGGCGGATGCGCGACCCCGTGACGATAACCTCTTCGACAGCCTCTTCCTGCTGCGCAAGCGCAAGCTGCGAAGGAGTAGCTGCGAGTTCGATGACCAGGGCGGCCGCGACGACCCCGGCGGATAGCCAATAGCTCTTCATTATTTTCCCCCTGTTAGCGGTTAAAAAACGGCTGTTGCTTCCCTGCAACACGTCGATTCTTTGTTCCGTTTGCACTCTGACCCTATCATGAATACTAAAGTTTCGGGCCCGTACCCCAGAGCATAGCTGAGCCTGAAAATGAATCAATGTTGCGAGAGACCAACATGGACTTTTGTTGCTTTACAATGGCGCAGCATTGCGACGCAATACAAAGCCGCTACGCTGAGTCTATTGGCACAAAAATAACCAGGAAACTAGCCCATGAATGCTGCAGACCTGCTCGTCAGGTGCCTCGAGGCAGAAGGCATCGAATACATATTCGGCGTGCCCGGCGAGGAAAACGCCGATTTCATGATGTCGCTGGAGAAATCGGACAAGATCCGCTTCATCCTTACGCGCCACGAACAGGGCGCCGCCTTCATGGCCGAGGTCTACGGCCGGCTGACCGGCAATCCTGCCGGCGCTCTCGGAACG
>CAMYMP010000202.1 GCA_947259435.1 uncultured Woeseiaceae bacterium | reverse complement strand
AGCACGTCATCGAGGATGACAGTGTCGAATTCCCCGTCAGCGAAAGGCAGGTCATACATATCGCCGTGGCGAAGGCTGCAGTTCTCGACGCCAGCAAGCAGCAACTCCGCGCGCGCGAGTTGCCGTGCATCGGCATTGGTATCCACGCCAACAGCACGCTGTGCGCGTGACCCGAGCAGCTTGAGGATCCGTCCCTGGCCACTGCCAATATCGATCAGATCCCCGAGCGGCATCGCAACCGTCAGTTCGATGAGTGCGCGGTGCAAATACCGCAACGCGTCATTATCTTTCTCGGGCGGTGCGAGCCCCCGCTCGGTGCGCAAGCTGCAGAGTTTGTCAAAGTCACGCTCGTAGGCTGGCTCTTCCGTGGGCGGCAGCGCGAACAGGCGCCGACGCTGCGAGGCCTGCCCGGTGCCCAGCGGCACGCGGTAGTAGACGAATTGCCCGTCGCGAAATCGCTCGAGCAAGCCGGCGTCGCAAAGCTGCTTGAGATGCTGCGAAATTCGCGGCTGGCTCTGACCCGAAACCTCGGTCAGTTCCGAAACCGTGCACTCCCCTCGCACGCACAACGCCAGCAGGCGCAAGCGAATTGGATCGGCGAACGCCTTCAAATGCGTAATCAGTTGCCGGGTACTATTTTGCATAAGATAAATATATAAGAATTTATTTATATTTGAGCCTGAATAGAATAGCACACGAGGACTTTTCGAGACAGCAGCCTCAGTGCATCCAGCGCAGAAGCTCTCGCCTACTTTAGCTTGCCTTTGAGGATGGCGTTGACCTGGCCAGGGTTGGCTTTGCCACCAGTCTCTTTCATGACCTGACCAACAAAGAAGCCGATCAGCTTGTCTTTGCCGGCCTTGTATTCGGCAACCTGGCCGGGGTTCGCCTTGATGACCTTGTCCACAATCGCTTCGATTGCTGAAGCGTCAGTGATCTGCTTGAGTCCCCTGGCTTCGATAATCTTGTCCGCGGTGCCCTCGCCGGCCCACATGGCCTCGAAGACTTCTTTCGCGATCTTGCCCGAAATCGTGCTGTCTTTGATGCGATCGAGCAGTCCGGCGAGATTAGCAGCGGACACCGGGCTCTGCTCGATATCGAGTCCATCGCGATTGAGTGCGCCCGCGACTTCTCCGATTACGAAGTTCGCGACACCTTGCGCCTTACCCTGCGTGGCCGCAACGACCGCTTCGAAATAATCGGCAAGTGCCCGCGACGCAGTCAGGATTGCTGCGTCCTCCGGTCTGATTTCGTATTCGCCTACAAAACGACGTCGCTTGGCATCCGGCAACTCGGGGAGTGACTTGCGGACCGCATCGATGTACGCGTCGTCAATCTCTACCGGTAACAAGTCCGGGTCCGGGAAATAGCGGTAATCGTTCGCTTCCTCCTTGGAACGCATCGGCCGCGTCTCGTCTTTGGCAGAATCATACAGACGCGTCTCCTGCACGACAGCACCGCCATCCTCGATGACTTCGATCTGCCGGTCGATCTCGAAGTTGATGGCTTTCTCGACAAAGCGGAACGAGTTCAGGTTCTTGATCTCCGTGCGCGTGCCGAGTTCCTTCTGACCGAGTGGCCGCACCGACACGTTCGCGTCGCAACGAAACGAGCCTTCCTGCATGTTGCCGTCCGAAATTTCAAGGTAGCGCACGATCGAGTGGATTTTGCGCATATACGCAACGGCTTCTTTCGCCGAGCGCAGATCGGGTTCGGATACGATCTCGAGCAGCGGCGTGCCGGCCCGGTTCAGATCGATGCCCGACGACTTCGCGAGGCCTTCGTGGATCGACTTGCCAGCATCCTCTTCCAGATGCGCGCGCGTGATGCCGACACGCTTGTCGTTGCTATCCGCATCGTTAATAAAGAGTTCACCATGTTCGACAATCGGCAACTCATACTGGCTGATCTGGTAGCCCTTTGGGAGGTCGGGATAGAAGTAGTTCTTGCGCGCAAATACCGAGCGCTTTGCGACGGTAGCGTTGACGGCCAGCCCGAATTTGGTCGCCATGCGCACGACCTCTTCATTGAGAACCGGCAATACGCCTGGGTAGCCGAGGTCGACAAGACAGGCCTGCGTATTTGGCTTGGCGCCGTAGGCCGTCGAGGCGCCCGAAAAGATCTTGCTCTGTGTCGCCAGCTGGGCGTGGATCTCGAGGCCAATGACGACTTCCCAGGAACCGCTCACAAGAAGTCCTCCGGACACGCACGATGCCAGTCCGTGACTTGTTCGTAGTGGTGTGCACACCTTAATAAAGTGTCTTCGCCCCAATGCGGCGCAACGAGATGCAGACCAACCGGCAAGCCGTCCACGAAGCCGCACGGGGTCGACATGCCGGGCAGGCCGGCGAGGTTCGCGCCGATCGTATAAATGTCATTGAGGTACATCGTGATCGGGTCGTCGATCTTGTCACCGAGCCGGAACGCAGCAGTTGGCGACGTCGGCCCCGCGATCACGTCGACGTCAGCGAAAGCCTTGTGGAAGTCGTCTGCGATCAGATGCCTTACTTTTTGTGCTTTGAGGTAGTAAGCATCGTAGTAGCCCGCGGACAAAACATAGGTGCCGGTCATGATGCGACGTTTGACCTCCGCACCAAAACCTTCGCCGCGGCTGCGGCAATACATGTCCAATAAATCGTCAGTGTTCTGGGCGCGGTGACCGAAGCGCACGCCATCGAAGCGCGAAAGATTGGATGAGCACTCGGCAGGGGCAACGACATAGTAAGTCGGCACCGACAGATCGAGATTAGGCATATCGACTTCAGTCAGTATCGCGCCCTCAGACTCCAGCGCGGCCAAAGCCTCTTTGATCGCGGCGCCGCATTGCTCATCAAGTCCTTCGTCGAAGTGCTGCTTGACGATGCCCACTCGCAAGCCATTGAGTGATCCCGACAGTGCCGCTGTGTAATCGGGAACCGGATGTTGGATGCTGGTCGAGTCGCGTTCATCAAAGCCTGCCATAACGCCGAGCAACATCGCCGCATCCTCGCTCGAGCGAGTGATGACGCCGGCCTGATCCAGGCTCGACGCAAACGCGATCATGCCGTAGCGCGAGACGCGCCCATACGTCGGCTTCAGGCCAACCGTGCCTGTGAGTGCAGCTGGCTGTCGTATCGAGCCACCGGTATCCGTACCCGTCGCCGCCGGTGCCAGGCGCGCCGCGACAGCTGCCGCCGAGCCGCCCGATGAGCCGCCAGGCGAGCAGTCGAGACGCCACGGGTTTTTGACCGGTCCGAAGTAGCTGGTCTCGTTGGACGAACCCATGGCGAACTCATCCATATTGGTCTTGCCGAGCACAACGGCGCCCGCCCCGGCGAGTCGCTCAACCACCGTGGCGTCATAAGGCGAGACGAAATTCTCGAGCATGCGGGACCCACAGGTGGTCAGGACGCCCTGCGTGCAAAAAATATCCTTGTGCACGATCGGCAGTCCGTTCAGGATGCCGGCATCGCCGGCAGCGCGTGCTTCGTCCGCCGCCTTCGCTGCGGCAAGCGCCTGCTCGCCGGTCACGGTGACAAAGGCATTGAGCACCTGATCGTGCGCTGCGATACGTGCGAGCAGCGCCTCGGTCAGCTCGACCGACGAGAAATCACCGCGTTCGAGACCCGCGGTGAGCTGCGTCAAAGTCTGTTCGTGCAAGTCCATGCCCATGGGTCACTCGATGACTTTGGGCACCAGGTATAGGCCGTGCTCGACCAGCGGCGCATTTTCCTGCACGTGATCCCGGTCATTAGGCTCGGTCACCTTATCCGGGCGCAGCCGTTGCGAGGCATGCAGCGGGTGCGCCATCGGCACGACATTTTCAGTGTCTGCCTGGCTTAACTGGTCTACGAAATCGACGATTCGGGACAGCTTGATCGAGTGACACGGGGAAAATCCTGCTTGTCCGGGTGCGTAATTCGCCGTCCGGCGAGCGCGCCCGCAATGATACATGCTGCCTTGTGCAATGTCGTGCAAATGGTTAGATTAGCGCGTTATTCTTATTTCGGGACCTTATCCCAACATGTTCAAGAACATTCTGGGTTATTTCTCCAATGACCTGTCGATTGACCTTGGCACCGCCAATACCCTGATCTACTCGCGGGGCCATGGAATCGTGCTCGACGAGCCGTCTGTAGTCGCCATTCGCGAAGACAGCGGCCGTGGCGGACGCGTGGTCGAGGCCGTCGGCGCCGAAGCCAAGAACATGCTGGGCAGGACCCCTGGGAATATCACGGCCATCCGGCCCCTGAAAGACGGCGTAATCGCCGATTTCACGGTCACCGAGAAAATGCTGCAGCATTTCATTCGCAAAGCCCACGCCTCCCGGTATTTTCGGCCGAGCCCGCGGGTGCTGATTTGCGTCCCCTACGGTTCGACTCAGGTCGAGCGCCGCGCCATTCGCGAATCTGCAGAAGGAGCCGGTGCACGAAAAGTACACCTGATCGACGAGCCCATGGCCGCAGCGATCGGAGCCGGAATGCCCGTGCACGAAGCACGCGGCTCGATGGTTCTCGATATCGGCGGCGGCACCTCCGAAGTCGCCGTCATTTCGCTTAACGGCATCGTCTACGCCGCATCGGTCAGGATCGGCGGCGACCGCTTCGACGAGGCAATAACGAACTACGTGCGGCGCAACTACGGCATTTTTTCACGCTGAACAGCAATGAAATTCTCGAGGCCTTGCAGGAACCGCTGCAGGGCATTGTCGGCGCGGTCAAAGAAGCGCTCGAACAAACACCGCCGGAACTTGGCGCCGACGTAGCGGAGCGCGGAATCGTTTTGACCGGCGGTGGCGCGATGCTAAGGGATCTCGACAAGCTGCTTATGGAAGAAACAGGCTTGCCGGTGGTCATTGCGGATGATCCGATGACTTGCGTCGCACGTGGCGGCGGTCGAGTCATCGAACTCATCGATGAACACGGGCCCGCTGTGTTCGGATTGGAGTAAGCCGTATTTCGGGCCTGGTTGACGATTTGCGGATGCTAAGCACCGATGGTCGCTTCCCGAACCAGTAACACTAACCCGGCACGCATTCCCGCTCTGGGCGTTCGCGTCCTTGTCTTGTTGTTCGCGAGCATCCTGCTCATGGTGCTCGATCACCGGCAGAACCATCTTGATGCAGTTCGCAAAGCCGTCGGAGCCGCGGTATATCCGATACAACTTGTCGTCGATGCGCCGTTCCGGCTCTGGGAATGGGTTCGTGAGAGCACGAAATCCCGCGACGAAATGCAGCAGGAACTCAATCATCTGCGGAACGAGCGGCTTTTTACCAGGGCCGAATTGCAGCAACTCAATGCGCTCAAGGCAGAGAACGCCCGGTTGCGCGACTTGCTCGAGGCGCGTGCGCGGGTGCGCGACGAAATTCGCGTTGCCAAGATCATGGCCGTCGACGCGAATCCCTATCGGCACAACATTGTCATCGATATTGGCGCACGCGAGGGTGCTTACGACGGGCAGGCCATCATCGATGCCGTTGGCGTGATCGGCCAGGTCATCGAGACCGGCCTGACGACCTCGCAGGCGATGCTCATCAGCGACCCCAGCCATTCGCTGCCCGTCGAAGTCAATCGTAACGGCCTGCGCACGATCGCGAACGGCACGGGCGAGTTCGGTCGACTCGACTTGCCTTTTGTCACAAACAACGCCGATATCCAGCCCGGCGACCTGCTGGTCACCTCCGGACTAGGCGGTGCATTTCCGGCAGGCTATCCGGTCGCAGTTGTCGAAACCGTCAACAGAATTCCTCAGGATCCGTTTGCCGACGTTACGGCAACGCCCACGGCCGCTCTCGATCAGGTCCGCGAAGTCATGTTGATCTGGTCGTCTGCAGAAACGCAAGCCGAAACGGAGCCCGGTGATGAGTAGCGGCGGCGGCACGCAGCGACTACCGGTGTTCATCACGATCATCGTCGCTTTGATGCTGATGGTCGTGCCGCTGCCAGATTGGGCGGCGCCGTTTCGGCCCGACTGGGTCGCGCTGACACTTATATACTGGGCGATGATGATGCCGCGCACATGGAGCGTCGGCTCAGCATGGATCATCGGTATTCTGCTCGACGTCGCGCAGGGAACCATTCTTGGCCAGCATGCGCTTGCCCTCTGCCTGATCGTTTTTATTACCGTACGGTTTCATCTCCTGATGCGTGTCTTTCCGCTGCAGCAGCTTGCTGCGACGGTATTTGCGATACTCGCGTTTTATCAGTTCATTCTGTTCTGGATCAACGGCATTGCGGGCATCGAAGTGCCTGCCGTCGATTACTGGGGACCGGTCATAACGGGCACGCTTTTCTGGCCCGCCGTCCTGGTAGTGCTGCGCGGGATACGCCTTCGAGTCCAGCTGGGGCACTAGTTTGGATCTGCTCTCGCCCATCAAGGATCATCATTCGGAGCGCCGGCTCTTCATCGCGCGTGTCGCCCTGACCTCGATCATTGGTTTTCTGTTGCTCAGCACGGTCATAGCACGTCTCGTGCAGCTGCAGGTCCTTGACCATGAAGTCTTCGCGGCACAATCGCAGGGCAATCGCGTTCGTATCGAGGCGGTGCCGCCAATCCGTGGCCTCGTTTTCGATCGTGAAGGCCGGGTGCTGGCCGAAAACCTGCCCGCCTATCAGCTGGAACTGATTCCGGAACAGGTTGCGGATATCGATGACACGCTGCAGCGCCTCGCTGCGCTCGGATTGATCGAAGCTGACGATATTGCGGGCTTCAAGGAACTCAGCGAGAGTGGACCGCGTTTCAAACCCGTCACGCTCAAGCTGCGTCTGAGCGACGAGGAGATTGCTAATTTTGCGATTCAGCGGCCGCGATTCCCCGGTGTCGACTTTCAGCCGCGCCTCGTGCGCCACTACCCGAACGGCAAAGCGATTGCGCACGCGGTTGGCTACGTCGGCGCGCTGTCAAAGAACGATCTTGCACGTCTCGATTCGTCCTCCTACGCAGGGACGGCCCACACCGGCAAGACCGGCGTGGAAAACAGCTTCGAGCCCTATCTGCATGGCGACGTGGGTTACCGGCACATCGTGTCCAACGCGCTCGGCCGGCAAATTCCGACCGACTCCAGAGACATGGCCGATTCGCTACCGAACGATGAATCATCGGCGCCCGGCCAGAACGTCTATCTGAGTCTTGATCTCGACCTGCAACTGATCGCAACCAAAGCACTCGAAGGACGGCGCGGCGCGGTTGTCGCGGTCGACCCCTGGAGCGGTGAAATCCTCGCACTGGTCAGCGCCCCTTCATTTGACCCCAACCTGTTCGCCGTGGGGATGTCGACCGCGCAGTACGCCGAGCTGCGGAACGACCTCGGACAACCACTGTTCAATCGCGCCATTCGCGGCGCTTACCCGCCAGGATCGACGATCAAGCCCATGCTTGCTCTCGCGGCTCTCGACACTGGCGCGACCAATCCGATGAGAAGGAGCATATGCCGCGGTTTTTTCATGTTGCCGAACACAACGCACCGCTACCGCGACTGGAAACCCGAAGGACATGGCGAGGTCGATCTGCACGATGCTATTACGCAGTCTTGCGACGTCTACTTCTACGAGCTCAGTGGCGACATTGGCATCGATAACATGTACACCTATCTGGACAAGTTTGGGCTTGGAAAAACCACAGGCATCGACGTAAGCGGTGAACATCCGGGTGTGAACCCGTCGCGCGACTGGAAACGCGCAGCGTTTACTGAAAGAGCAGATCAACGCTGGTTTCATGGCGAGACCGTTATTAACTCGATCGGCCAGGGATACATGCTAACAACGCCGCTGCAACTTGCTAACGCCGCCGCGGCCCTAGCGACCCGTGGCACCCGCTTCGAGCCACATCTCGTCGCCGCCGTCGAGGACGCGGTGACGGGACAGCGCACCTTGACCGTTCCTGAGCGACTCGCTGACGTCGCAATTGGCGATCAGTCGTATTGGGACACTGTTATTGGCGCCATGCACGACGTCATGCAAAACGTCCGCGGAACGGCGTACGCCGCAGGCAGTGGCGCAAAGTACGAGATGGCTGGAAAGAGCGGCACGGCGCAGGTGTTCTCGGTCTCCCAGGAAGATGGCTCGAGCGGGAGCCGGGTCGCGGCACCGATTGCTCGCGCCATCATGGATGAGTACCTCGGGTACGGTGGTGATGATGCGCCTTAGCGAACCACAGCGACTCGTTGCCGGCAAAGCGGCGCCGCTCGGCGACCTCGCGCGTGCAATTCGACGCCTGAATATCGACGGGCCGCTATTCGTTGGCATCCTGCTGATCAGTGCGCTCGGGCTCGTGGTGCTGTACAGCGCCGTTGGCGAGAACATGCGCCTGTTGATCAATCAGATTGTGCGCCTGGGCGTTGCGCTGGTCGCCATGCTGATCATGGCGCAGCTGTCGCCGGATTTCCTGCGGCGCTGGACACCGTGGGGTTTTCTCGGCGGTCTCGTGCTCCTCGTGCTCGTGCTGGCGACCGGAGAGGTCAGCCAGGGGGCGCGGCGCTGGCTCAACCTCGGTATTCGTTTTCAGCCGTCGGAAATCATGAAACTCGCCGTGCCTATGATGGCCGCCTGGTACCTGCATGATCGGCAAATTCCACCGCGCTTCGGGCAACTCTTGTTAATCGCATTGATGATCGTCGTGCCCACCGTGCTGATTGCCCGCCAGCCTGACCTCGGTACGGCGCTGTTGATCGCGGCGTCCGGCATCATCGTTATTGTGCTTGCAGGTCTGCCGATTCGCCTGATGGTCGTGTTGGCGGTTCTCGCAATACCTGGCGCACTCGTCTTGTGGAACTTCATGCAGGACTATCAGAAGCAGCGCGTGCTGACGCTGCTCGATCCCGATACCGATCCGCTCGGTGCCGGTTACAACATCATTCAGTCAAAGATCGCAATCGGCTCGGGCGGTTTGTTTGGCAAAGGCTGGACAAACGGCTCGCAAGCGCAGCTCGAATTCCTGCCCGAGCGCGACACCGACTTCATCTTCGCGGTTATGGGTGAGGAACTCGGTCTGCTCGGCGTGCTCGCGCTCATCGTTTTGTACGTGTTTGTCATTGGTCGCGGGCTCTACATCGCCATCCAGGCGCCGGACACTTACTCGCGCCTGCTTGCGGGATCGATCAGCCTGACCTTTTTTGTCTATGTGTTCGTGAACACGGCAATGGTCACCGGGCTCGTACCGGTCGTCGGAGTTCCATTGCCTTTGGTCAGTTTTGGCGGAACGTCCATGGTGACGCTACTGGCCGGATTCGGTATTCTGATGTCCATTCAATCTCACCGAAAACTGTTGCCGCACTGATGAAGAACGACGTCATTCTGTTATGCGAAAAATTACGGTTCGACCTCACTTGCTCATCGCCTTGCTGCTGCTATTCGTATCGCCGTGCTACGCGATCGACCTCGACCGGCCTGACGTCGCAGCGTTCATTGAATCGATGGTCGCGGAACACGGCTACGATCAGGACGCCATTCGCACCATTCTCGGTGAGGCCGAGATGCAAAGCTCGATCATCGATCTCATCAGCAAGCCGGCAGAAAAGACCCTGACCTGGGCTGAGTACCGGCCGATTTTCATAACCAGGGCTCGCGTTCGTGCGGGTGCCGCGTTTTGGCGCGAGAACCGGGAAACCCTGGAGATGATCAGCGCAAAAAACGGCGTGCCTGTTGAGATCCTCGTTGGCATCATCGGTGTCGAAACGTATTTCGGCCGTATCACAGGCGGGCATCGTGTGATCGATGCTCTCGCGACGCTGGCCTTCTTCTATCCACCGCGGCAAAAGTTCTTCCGCAGGGAACTCGAGCAGTTCCTGTTACTTGTCCGCGAAGAGGGCATGCCGGCAACCGACGCGTTTGGTTCATATGCCGGCGCAATGGGGCGGCCACAATTCATGCCGTCCAGTTATCGTGCGTACGCAATTGACTCTACTGGCGACGGCAAGCGTGACATCTGGAACAACTGGGCTGACGTGGCGGGCAGCGTCGCTAACTACTTTAACGCGCACGGTTGGAAGTCCGGCGAAGAAGTCGCGGCCCGGGCGACTCTGAGCTCCCGCTGGAATGGCGAGTTACCGAAGAAAAATAAACTCAAAGCCGAGCAGACGGTTAGCTCGCTAAGCGAGATGGGGGTCGTTTTCTCCACGACCATGCCCAACGAAGCGGCGGGACAGCTGCTGTCTCTCGAAGGGGCAGATGGCGAGGAACTTTGGGTTGGCTTTCATAACTTCTTCGTCATTACGCGTTACAACCGTAGCGTCATGTATGCGCTGGCGGTTCACCAGCTTGGGCAGGAAATTGCAAAAGAGGTGCGTCGCCGTGACCGTTAGGCCGCATGCAGTGCTGCTGCTGCTGGCGCTGTCTGCGTCGCTCGCGGCTTGTGGTTCGAACAGAGTAAAAGACGGTCCGCCGCGCTCGGGCAGTGCATTTATTCCGGAGTTGCCGGATGATGCGGTACCGCGGCCCGAGCCGCGCAGCCGCTACGGCAATGGCCCAGTTTACGAAGTACTCGGAAAACGCTACACCGTCATGCAAAGCAGCGACGGCTACAAGGAGCGCGGCGTTGCCTCATGGTACGGAAAAAAATTCCACAACAAGATGACTTCCATGCAGGAACCGTACGATATGCACGCAATGACCGCGGCGCACAAGTCATTGCCATTGCCGACCTATGTTCGTGTACGCAACCTGCGTAACGACAAGAGTGTCGTTGTGCGCGTCAATGATCGCGGGCCATTTGTCCACAATCGTATTATTGACCTGTCGTATTCGGCAGCCCGGAAGCTCGACATGGTTGGTACCGGCACCAGCCTCGTCGAAGTCGAGGCAATCGGCTTTAACGAGCCTGGCGGCGACCGCCCGACGCGGCAGACACTTGCGGCAGCAGCACCGGCAATGGCGCCAGCGGCCGTGCCGACCGCTGCGGCTGCCCCGATCCCTGTCTCCAGCCACAAGATCTTTGTTCAGATCGGGGCCTTTGGCGACCGGGAAAACGCAGAGCGGCGCCTGGCCAGACTGCGCTCGGCCGGCATCGGCACCGGGTTCATCCTGGCGGACACGAACAGCGACCCGGCCCTGTATCGCGTGCGTGTCGGCCCGATCAAAGGGGTGCTGCAATACGACATCCTCGTCGAGGAGCTCGAAAACCTTGGCATTAATGACCCCTACCTCGTAACCGACTAACGCATTACAATACGCGCCCTGTCCGTTTACCTCCGAGAATCCATTGAGAGTCCGTTTGTTTGCGCTGATCGCGCTGTTTTTCGCCGTAAGTTCGTCCGCTGCTGATCTCCGCCCTCTTCCGGCACCGCCGATTATTGGCGCTACGAGCTATCTCGTTATTGACGGGCGCACCGCTCATGAGATTGCCGCGCTCGAGCCCGACAAACCGGTCGCACCGGCGAGCCTGACCAAGCTCATGGCGGCCTATGTGGTTTTCAAGACGCTGCGGGAAGAACAGATTGCGCTGCGCGATGAAGTAACCGTGAGTGAAAAAGCCTGGCGCGCCGAAGGATCGCGTATGTTCATCGAGGTGGGCAAGCGCGTGTCGGTTGAGGATTTGTTGCTTGGCATGATCGTTCAGTCCGGCAACGACGCGAG